>NZ_JBLZPH010000071.1:45332-70309 GCF_049199205.1 Shinella sp. M31
CGCCCACCGCGTCCTCGTCGAGCGTCAGCTCATGCCGCGCCAGCCCGCCGGACAGCGCCGTCAGGCGCGCATTGGTCGACACGAAATCCCGCGGCGAAAACGTGATGGCGCCGATGCGGCGATGGCCGAGACCGACAACATGGTCGACCGCCTTGCCGATGACATCACGCGTGGTGAAGGTGACGGAGACCTCGGCGGAGTGACGCACCGAGCCGACAAGCACGAGCGGAAAATCCTTCTCGATCAGCGAGATCAGCGCCCGGTCACCGGCACGCGGGTTGACGACGATCAGCCCGTCGATGCGGCGCGATTCCACCAGATTGTCATAGGCCCCGGCCCCGCCGCCCGCCTCCAGCCCCTCGACGAGCACGTGGAACCCCATCTGCCGGTTGGCCTTCTCGATGCCGTAGAGAACCTGCGGAATATACTGGTCGACAAGCAGGATGGACGGATCTGAGACAATGAGGCCGATCGTTTCCGTCAGCCCGCTGACCAGCATCCGCCCCGCCGAATTCGGCTTGTAACCCAGTTCGGCGGCCGCCTGCATGACCCGCTCGCGCGTCTCCTTGCTCAGCGTCACGCTCTCCGAACGGTTGAGCACGAGGGAGACCGTGGCACGGGAGACGCCGGCCAGACGGGCCACATCGTGACTGGTCACGCGGTTGCTTGCCATTCCACTCCCCGACCGCGCCAGGCGCAATTTTTTCCAAGCGTCTTCAATCTCTTCGCCCTTCCCGAGAGGTAGCGCCTGTCTGCGCGCTTGACAACAGGAATATCCTCCCGCTATTCAAAGCTAACACGTGTTAGCAATGGATTTCTTGAGGAGTAACACGTGTCAACGGTGGGAGGATGGCTATGACCAAGGCGGGCAGCAACGTGTCGCGCGCCCGGAGACGGCGAAAGGAAACCCTGACGGGCCTCCTGTTCGTTGCCCCGGCACTGGTCGGATTCCTCGTGTTCTATCTCCTGCCGACGCTCCGGGCGATCCAGATCAGCCTGACCGACTGGAACCTCATGCGCGCGCCGAAATTCGTCGGTCTCGCCAACTATGCGAAGCTGCTGGGCGACGAGAATTTCTGGCATTCGGCCTGGGTCACGCTCGCCTATGTGCTCTACAACATCCCGATCCAGACGGCGCTCGGCCTGCTGCTCGCCGTGCTCTCCGACCGGCTCGCCCGCGCCGTGTCGCTGCGTGCCGTGATCATCGCGCCCTATCTCATCTCCAATGTCGTCGCCGCCCTCGTCTGGCTGATGATGCTCGATCCGATCCTCGGCCTGGTGAACGGTTTCTTGGAGATCGTCGGCATCGGCCGACAGGGTTTCCTCGCCTCGCCGGACCAGGCGATGGTCTCGGTGGCCGCGATCTCGACATGGCGCCATACGGGCCTGACCGCCCTGCTCTTTTATGCCGGCCTGCAGGCCATCCCGCGCCATCTTTATGAGGCAGCGCGGCTGGAAGGGGCCGGCGAGTGGACGATGTTCCGCCGCATCACGCTGCCGCTGCTGCGCCCCGTGCTAGCCTTCGTGCTGGTGACCAGCCTCATCGGCTCCTTCCAGGTCTTCGACGTCATCGCGGTGGCGACGGCCGGCGGCCCGTCCAACTCGACGCGCGTTATTCTCTGGTACATCTACGAGAACGCCTTCAAATTCAACAAGATGGGATATGCCTCCGCAATCTCCGTCGTGCTGTTCGTTACCCTGATCCTCGTCACGCTGCTGCAGATGCGGCTGCTGAAGGCGGATCAGTCGGATCTCACGTAAGGAGGCGGCCATGAAGACCATCACCCCGCAGGCCGCACTCGGTTATCTCGTGCTCGCCGTCTTCGTCTTCCTCTCGCTGCTGCCGCTGTGGATGGCGCTGAAGATCGCCCTGACCTATCCGAGCGACGTCTACACCAGCGCCGCGAGCCTGACGCCCGAGACCTTCACGCTCGGCAACTTCCTGCGCGTCATGGGCCTGCCCTCGGATATCGAGCTCACGGCCTCTCGCGCCTCGCCGATCGACTTCATGCTCGCGCTGCGCAACAGCGTGATCTACACGGCGCTGACGGTATCCGGGCAGATCTTCTTCTCGGCGCTGGCGGCTTACGCCTTCGCTCGCATGAACTTTCCGGGCCGCAACCTGCTGTTCTTCGCCTTTCTCGCCGCGACCATGATCCCGAGCATGGTGCTGTTCATTCCGAACTTCATTCTCGTCAAGCAGCTCGGCCTTCTCAACACCTTCACCGGCCTCGTCGCGCCGACCATCCTGATGACGCCCTTCGCGGTCTTCTTCCTCAGGCAGTTCTTTCTGTCCTCGCCGAAGGAGCTGGACGAGGCGGCGCGGCTGGAAGGCGCCTCGCAGTTCCAGATCTTCTGGCGCATCGCGCTGCCCATTCAAAAGGGGCCGATCGCGACACTCGGCATCCTGCTCGCCATCCAGTCCTGGAACGAGTTCTTCTGGCCCTTTCTCGTCGGCCGCGATGCCGGCGTGCGCGTCATGGCCGTCGCCCTCTCGGACTTCATGAGCCAGACCGGCCGCGGCAATCCCGACTGGAGCGGGCTGATGGCGGCCATCGTACTCTCGATCATTCCGGTCATCGGCCTGCTCGTCGTGTTCGGCCGGCAGATCGTGGAATCGCTCCAGACGAGCGGCATGAAATAAGTCGATAAATCAAAAGGAGGAGACATCAATGAAACGACACCTGATCAGCGCTATCGCCGCTACAACGGCCCTCACCAGCCTCAGCCCGACGCTCGCCTCTGCCGAGGACATCACGCTGAACTATACGATGTGGGACGGCAACCAGGCGCCCGTCTACCGCCAGTGCGCCGACAAGTTCGAGGCGGCCAATCCCGGCATCAAGATCAAGATCTCGCAAGACGCCTGGGACAATTACTGGACCACGCTGACGACGTCCTTCGTTTCCGGCACCGCACCCGACGTCTTCGTCAACCACTTGAGCCGCTTCCCGGAATTCCTGACGAACGGCGTGATGGTCGACCTGTCCGAGCGCATCGCCGCCGATCAGCTCGACATGAAGGCCTATCTGCCGGGCCTCGCCGAGGTCTGGAACAAGGACGGCCAGCAATGGGGCATGCCGAAGGACTGGGACACGATCGCGCTCGTCTACAACAAGAAGATGATCGCCGACGCCGGCATCAAGGAAGAGGACCTGAAGAACCTCGACTGGAACCCGAAGGATGGCGGCTCGCTGGAAAAGCTGCTGGCCCATCTAACGCTCGACCAGAACGGTAAGCGCGGCGACGAGCCTGGCTTCGACAAGTCCAAGGTCGCCGTTTACGGCTGGGCGACCGACCGGACGGACGGCTACGGCCAGACGCAGTGGAGCTTCCTCGCCGTCTCCGATGGTTTCAAGCCGATCGACAAGGCCTGGGGCACGCACTACGGCTATGACAGCCCGGCCCTTGCCGAAACGCTCACCTGGCAGCGCGATCTTGCTTTAAAAAAGGGTTTCGCGCTGAGCCAGGAGCAGACCGGCAAGCTGAACGCCACTGCCATCTTCGCGGCCGGCAAGGCAGCGATCGTGCCCGACGGTTCGTGGAACATCGGCACCTACCGCGATGCCTCCAAGATGGAGATCGGCTTCGCGCCGGTGCCGAAGGGTCCTGAAGGCCGCCGCTCGATGTTCAACGGCCTGGCCGATAGCATCTGGTCCGGCTCGCAGCATCAGGACGAGGCTTGGAAGTGGGTGAAATATCTGAGCGGTTCGGAATGCCAGACCATCGTCGGCAAGGCCGGCGTCGTCTTCCCGGCGCGCCCGGAAGGCGTGACGGCCGCCGAAGAGGCGCATAAAGCGAAAAACCTCGATGTTTCCGCCTTCGTCATGCTGGCGACGCCCGAGACGACCTTCCCCTTCCCGATCTCGGACTATGCCTCGGAAATCTCCACCGTGCTGACGACGGCGGTGGAAAACGTGCTGCTCGACAAGGGCGATCCGGTGACCCTGCTGAAGGACGCCAACGACCAGGTGAACGGCATGTTCTAAAATACGGACGCGCCTCCGCGGCGTTCACGCTCCCGCTCCTGGCGCGTCCTGCGGCAGGCGCATCCACCGGCGTCACCCTCCCGGACGCCGGTGGATCATTCCACACTTGACCGCAACACCATCTTTCGAGGATCCGTCATGCGACGCCCCAAAATCACGTTCATCGGCGCTGGCTCCACCGTTTTCATGAAGAACATCATCGGTGACGTGCTGCATCGTCCCGCCTTCAAGGACGCCGTCATCGCCCTGATGGACATCAATCCCGAGCGCCTCGCCGAAAGCGAGATCGTCGCCGGCAAGCTCATCAAGACGCTCGGCGCGCGTGCCACGATCGAAACCCATACGGATCGCCGCGCCGCCCTTGCCGGCACGGATTTCGTCGTCGTCGCCTTCCAGATCGGCGGTTACGAACCCTGCACCGTCACGGATTTCGAAATCCCGAAAAAGTTCGGCCTGCGCCAGACGATTGCCGACACGCTCGGCATCGGCGGCATCATGCGCGGCCTGAGAACCGTGCCGCATCTCTGGGCGATCTGCGCCGACACGATGGAGGTTTGCCCCAACGCGATCCTCCTGCAATACGTCAACCCGATGGCGATCAACACCTGGGCGATCGCCGAAAAATTCCCCGCCATCCGCCAGGTCGGCCTGTGCCATTCGGTGCAGGGCACGGCCTATGAGCTGTCGCGCGATCTCGACATTCCCGTCAATGAAATCCGCTACCGCGCCGCCGGCATCAACCACATGGCGTTCTTCCTGAAGTTCGAGCATCGCCAGGCCGACGGCAGCTACCGCGACCTCTATCCGGACCTTCTCGCCGGCTACCGCGACGGCCGCTTCCCCAAGCCCAGCCATTGGAACCCGCGTTGCCCCAACAAGGTGCGCTACGAGATGATTACGCGGCTCGGCTATTTCGTCACCGAGAGCTCGGAGCATTTCGCCGAATATACGCCGTGGTTCATCAAGGAGGGCCGCGAGGACCTGATCGAGAAATTCGGCATTCCGCTCGATGAATATCCCAAGCGCTGCGTCGAGCAGATCGCCCGCTGGAAGGAAGAATCGCGCGCGCTGACCGGCAGCGATACGATCGAGGTGAAGGAGAGCCATGAATATGCCTCCTCCATCATGAACTCGGTCTGGACCGGCGAACCCTCGGTCATCTACGGCAACCTGCGCAACAACGGCTGCATCACTTCGCTGCCGGCCAACTGCGCCGCCGAAGTGCCTTGCCTCGTCGACGAGAACGGCATCCAGCCGACCTATATCGGCGAGCTGCCCACCCAGCTCACCGCCCTGATCCGCACCAATATCAACGTCCAGGAACTGACGGTGAAGGCGCTGACGACGGAAAACCGCGAGCACATCTACCACGCCGCGATGATGGACCCGCACACCGCCGCCGAGCTGGATCTCGACCAGATCTGGAGCCTCGTCGACCAGCTGACCGCCGCCCACGGCGCGTGGCTGCCCGAATGGGCGCGCGGCTGAGACCATCCTTCCCGCGACGGGCCGGCCTCCAGCCCGTCGCCTCTACGTGAAAACCGGCAAGAGCAGGCGAAACACCATGTCCTTCCTGACGATCGACAATGTCATCAAGCAGTTCGGCAACCTCCAGGTCGTCAAAGGCGTCTCCATCGAAGCGGAGAAGGGCGAATTCATCGTCTTCGTCGGTCCTTCCGGCTGCGGAAAATCGACGCTGCTGCGCATGATCGCCGGCCTGGAGGAGACCTCCGAGGGCACGATCTCCATCGACGGCGAGGACCTGACCCATGCCGACCCCGCCGATAGGCACGTGGCAATGGTCTTCCAGTCCTACGCGCTGTTTCCGCATATGGCCGTCTATGACAACATCGCCTTCGGCATGCAGATCAACAAAGTGCCTAAGGCCGAGATCAAAGCCCGCGTGCAGGAGGCGGCGCGCATCCTGCAGATCGAGGCCCTGCTCGAGCGCAAGCCGCGCCAGCTTTCCGGCGGCCAGCGCCAGCGCGTCGCCATCGGCCGCGCCATCGTGCGCAAGCCGAAAATCTTCCTGTTCGACGAGCCGCTGTCCAATCTCGATGCCGAGCTGCGCACGCAGATGCGCGTGGAAATCGCCAAGCTGCATCAAGAAATCGGCGCGACGATGATCTACGTCACCCACGACCAGGTGGAGGCGATGACGCTCGCCGACCGCATCGTCGTGCTGCGGGGCGGCCTGGTGGAGCAGGTCGGCTCACCCGCCGAGCTTTACGACCGGCCCGCCAATCTCTTCGTCGCCGGCTTCATCGGCTCGCCGCGCATGACCTTCCTGCCCGGCCGGATCGAGGTGGCTGATGATGCGGAAATCCGCGTCTCCTCGCCCGCTTTCGCCCGCCCGCAGACGATCACAGGTCCGTTCGCGCATTTCCCCGATGTCGGCAGCGCCGTCACGCTCGGCCTGCGCCCCGAATCCTTCCGGATCGACGCCACTGACCCCGTTCTGACGGCAACCGTCGAAATCACCGAACATCTCGGCGGGTCGACGCTTGTGCACACCCGCACGAGCGATGGAAATTCGCTGGTCATGGCGACGTCAGGACGCGCCGACCTGCGTCCGGGCGACGCGCTGCCCCTCGCCTGCGCCGGCGCCCCCCACGTCTTCGATGCGCACGGTTTGAGCCTTGCCGCCACGCAGCCGTCTTAGAGCAGGCCGGCAGCCGTCATCAGCTCGACGACCTTCTTGCTGTCGAGCGTGGAGGCCTCGACCTTCGGAGCATCCAGATCCTTGAGCGGAACGAGCTTGGGATTGGCATCCCCGGCGATCGCATATTCGAAGGACGTGCCGTCGCGCAGGATCGCCTGGCCGGCCTTGCCGGTGATCCACTTCAGGAAGGCCTGCGCCTCCTTCTGGTGCGTGCTGGTCTTCAGGATGCCGCCGCCGGAAATGCTGACGAAGGCGCCCGGATCCTGGTTCTTGAAATAGTGCAGCGCGACATTGCCGCTGTTTTCACCGGTCTTCGCCTGATCGCCGAACCAGTAATAGTGATAGATCACGGCGCCTTCGACTTCACCGGCGTTGACCGCCTTCATGGCCACGCTGTTGCCCTTGTAGAACGTCGCGTTCTCTTTCATCGCCGTCAGCCACGCCGCCGTTGCCTGCTCGCCCTTCAGCTGAAGCAGCGCACCGACGATCGCCTGGAAATCCGCGCCGTTCGGCGAAGCGCCCCAGCGCCCTTTCCAGGCGGGTTCGGCAAGGTCGAGCATCGATTTCGGCAGCTGGTCTTCGGTGAGCTTCGTCTTGTCATAGGCAAAGACCGTCGAGCGTGCGGCGATGCCCGTCCACATCCCGTCCGCCGGACGATAGTCCGCCGGCACCTGCTCAAGCGTTTCCTTGTCGACGGGCGCGAAACGTCCGGCAGCGTCGAGAAGCGCCATGGCGGGCGAGTTTTCGGTCAGGAAGAGATCGGCCGGCGTCAGATCGCCTTCCTGCAGGATGAGGTTGGCGAATTCCATGTCGCTGCCCTTGCGGACGACGACCTTAATGCCGGTCTCCTGGGTGAACGCATCGATCCACGCCTTGCCGAGCCCCTCGTGCTGGGCATTGTAGATGACGAGTTCGCCGGCATCCTGTGCGCTGGCGCCGGAGGCCAGCGGGGCGGCCGCGGCAAGCGACAGGACGGCAAAGGTCAATCGGATCGACAGGGTCATGGTAGTCTCCTTCACAAGGCCGAGATACCGCCCGAAAAACTGGGCAAGCGCACTCTACTTATCGCGGCATCGCGCCCCGCGCCAGTGTCACCACGCCGCAGGCAGAGCGAAAACCATTGCCTTTCACTCAACAAATCCTTAGGGCAGGAGCGGATGATCCGTTGCGTGCGAAACGGTCGTCCGCTCGTTCTCATGGCATGAAGGCATGGGCCTTGTTGCAGGATAGTACAGTTCAGATAGTCGTCCGGCCGTGGCCGGCCCGGCGCCGTTTGCGCACGTCGCTGCCGAATGTCTCCGTCACCGCGCTTGCCGGGCTGGTGGCCTTGTTCAGCTTGGTGCCGCTCGGCTTCATCGGCTGGGTGACCTATGATGTCGGCTGGGAGACCGTGAAGACGCTGGTTTTCCGCCCGCGTGTCGGCGAACTCGTTCTGAGCACCGTCTATCTCGAACTTCTGACCATTCCGCTATCGATTGCGGTCGCCGTCGCCATAGCCTGGCTGACCGAGCGCACCGACATTCCCGGCGCCCGCCTCTGGGCGTGGCTGGCGATCACGCCGCTTGCCGTTCCCGCCTTCGTGCACAGCTATGCCTGGGTCAGCCTCGTGCCCAGCCTGCGCGGCCTTGCCGGCGGCACCTTCGTCGCCGTGCTCGCCTATTATCCGTTCCTCTACCTGCCGGTCGCCGCGGCCCTCCGGCGGCTCGATCCCGCTGTCGAGGATGCCGCCGCCTCGCTCGGCCTGGCGCCTGTTGCCGTGTTCTTCCGCGTGGTGCTGCCGCAGCTAAGGCTCGCCATCTGCGGCGGATCGCTGCTGATCGGCCTGCATCTCCTGTCGGAATACGGCCTCTTCGCGATGATCCGCTTCGACACGCTGGCGACCGCCATCGTCGATCAGTTCCAGTCCTCCTATAACAGCCCCGCCGCCAACATGATCGGCGGCGTGCTGGTCACCTGCTGCCTGTTCCTGCTAGCGCTGGAAGTCCTGCTGCGCGGCAATGAGCGCTATGCGCGTGTCGGCACCGGCGCGGCACGACCGGCGGAGCGGCGCCAGCTTGGCCGGCTTGCCTGGCCTGCCTTGCTTCTGCCGGTGGGACTTGCTGCGCTGACCCTCGGCGTGCCGCTGATAACGCTCGGCCGCTGGCTCTGGCTTGGCGGCGCCGGCATTTGGGACAGCGCGGTCACCGGTGCGGTCAGCGAAACCCTGCTGCTGGCGCTGGCCGGCGGCGTGCTCGCGACGGCTGTCGCCGTTCCCATGGCCTGGCTTTCGGTGCGCGCGCCCGGACGATTGCAGCGGCTTCTCGAAGCCTGCCATTATTATGTCGGCTCGTTGCCGGGCGTCGTCGTGGCGCTGGCGCTCGTCTCGATCACGGTGCGCTTCCTGCTGCCGCTCTACCAGACGTTTGCCATGCTGCTGGCCGGATACGTCCTGCTGTTTCTGCCGCGCGCCATGATCGGCCTTCGGGCCAGCATCGCGCAGGCGCCCGTCGAGCTGGAGCGCGCGGCGATGGCGCTCGGACGCACGCCCGTGCAGGCGCTGCGGCAGGTCACGCTGCGGCTCGCCGCCCCTGGTGCGGCAGCGAGCGTCGCCCTCGTCGCGCTCGGCATCACCAACGAACTGACCGCCACCCTGATGCTTGCGCCCAACGGCGTCGAGACTCTGGCGACGCGCTTCTGGTCGCTGACCAGCGAGATCGACTATGTCGCCGCTGCCCCCTATGCGACGATGATGGTGGTGCTCTCGCTGCCGCTGACCCTTCTTCTCCATTCCCAATCGAAACGGACGGCCGGCCAATGACGCTGATCTCCCTTGAAGCCATCAGCAAGCGCTACGGCGAGGTCCAGGCTCTGGATGGTGTCAGCCTCTCGGTCGGACCGGGCAGCCGCACGGCCGTGGTCGGCCCGTCTGGTTCGGGCAAATCGACGCTACTGCGCATCATCGCCGGCTTCGAGTTTCCCGAAAGCGGCCGCGTGTCCTGTGATGGAGCGCTGTTGGCCGAAGGGCCGGCCGGTGTGCCCGCCCACAAGCGCGGCATCGGCATCGTCTCGCAGGACGGCGCGCTGTTTCCGCATCTGAGCGTCGCCGAAAACATCGCCTTCGGCTTCGAGCGCGGCAAGGCCGATCGCGCGAAGCGGGTGGCCGATCTGCTCGACATGGTGGAACTCGACGGCAGCATGGCCACCCGCCGGCCGCACCAGCTCTCCGGCGGCCAGCAGCAGCGCGTGGCGCTGGCCCGCGCACTCGGCCGCCAGCCGCGCCTGATGCTGCTCGACGAGCCGTTCTCCGCCCTCGATACCGGCCTGCGCGAGGCCATGCGCAAGGCCGTCGCGCGGGTGCTGCACAATGCCGGCATCACCGCCATCCTCGTCACCCACGACCAGACCGAGGCGCTTTCCTTCGCAGACCAGGTGGCGGTGCTGCGGGAGGGCAAGCTCATCCAGGCCGGCCCGCCGCAGACCCTCTACCGGCAGCCCCGCGACCGGGAAACCGCGCTCTTCCTCGGTGACGCCGTTCTCCTGCCGGCGACCGTCGGTGATGGCTTTGCCGATTGCGCGCTCGGACGCATCGCCATCGACGGCAATCACACCGGCAAGGCGGATATCATGCTGCGGCCGGAGCAGATCAGCATCGCCATCGACAACGCCGCGCCGAAGACCGGCGCCCGCGTGGTCGACGTCCAGTTCGGCGGCGCCGTCTCGACGGTCGCCGTCGCCCTTCCAGATACGTCCCTGTCGCCCGTGCTGATCCGCACATCCGGCATCGCCCTTCCCAGCCCCGGCGATATCGTCCAGTTGGACATTGCCGGCCGTGCACATGTCCTCGCCTAGGGAGCCCGAAAATGCCGATCAAAGTTGTCGTCGCGGGATCCCCGGGACGGATGGGCCAGACGATCGTCGCAGCGTTGCAGGCCGACAAGACGTTTCACTATATCGGCGGGATCGGCCGGTCCGAGCACGACGAGACCGGCCTCCTCTCTATCGAAGAGGCGCTTGAAACCGCCGACGTCATCATCGATTTTTCGACGGCGGCATCCGCCACCGCGCTCGCCGAGCGATGCGCGGGTCGCGGCGGCCCGGCGCTGGTCATCGGCGCAACCGGCTTCGACCGGAACGAGGAAGACAGGATCGCTGAAGCCGCAAGCCGGATTGCCATCCTGCGCTCCGGCAACTTCTCCATCGGCCTCAATCTCCTGACGAGGCTGATTGCGCAAATGTCCGCCGTCTTGCCGCCGGAAGCCTGGGACATCGAGATCACCGAGGCTCATCACCGCCGAAAGATCGACGCCCCCTCGGGAACGGCGCTCATGCTGGGCGAAGCGGCGGCACAGGGGCGAGCGGTTTGCCTCGACAGCGTGGAACGCCGTGGCCGCGATGGACTGCCAGGCCTGCGGCCGGAGGGCGAGATCGGGTTTTCAGTGGTACGCGGCGGCGGCATCGTTGGAGAGCACAGCGTGATTTTCGCCGCCGAGGAAGAGGTCATCACGATCTCGCATTCCGCGTTGGGGCGCGCCATGTTCGCCCGTGGTTCGCTCGCCGCCGCCTGCTGGATTGTCGGCAGACCGCCAGGCGCCTATACGATGACGGATGTACTCGATGCGGCGGGCTCCAAGACCTGAACACGACCATCGCTTCCGGTCATGCCGCTATCCAGCGACGTTGCCGCCACCAGCTCAATTCGCCTGAAGGCGCGCCTTGAGCCCGTTGACGATGCGATCGGCCAGAGCTTCATAGTCGCCGTCGAAATGATGTCCGCCCTCGATGGCAACCGACTCCACGCCGGAGGCCTTGAGCGTCGGGCAGGGATCGTCGTCTTCCTCGGTGCCGGAAATGCACTGCACCCGTTTTGGGTCGATCTTGGCGATATCATCGACGGGGTCGCCGCCCGAGCCTGCGCCAGCCACGCCGAGCCAGCCGGTAACGGAAACCTCGTAATCGACCTGATGGGAGAGCGCCATCAGCGTGAGCTGCGGCACGCGGGCGCGGTCCTCGGGCGACAACAGGTTGTAGGTCGCCGGCAGGATGTCCGAGCCGAAGGAATAGCCGACGAGCAGGACATGCTTGACGTTCCATTCCTTGCGGAAGGCCTCGATGATGCGGGACAGGTCGTCCGCCGTCTCCTGCGGCTTGCGCTCGGACCAGAAGTACCGCAACGAATCCACACCGACGACGGGAATGCCGCGTTGCTGCAGCGCGCCGGCCACCTGCTTGTCGATATCGCGCCAGCCGCCATCGCCCGAATAGACCACCGCCATCGTATCGAAGGCCGGCGTCGCCTTGAGCACGGCGAGCGGCAGGCCGAGCGGGCTGTCCGCATCGCCGGCCGCATCGATATGGTCGGCGAGCGTCTGGGCCAGGACATCC
This sequence comes from Shinella sp. M31, assembly GCF_049199205.1. Classification (NCBI taxonomy): domain Bacteria; kingdom Pseudomonadati; phylum Pseudomonadota; class Alphaproteobacteria; order Hyphomicrobiales; family Rhizobiaceae; genus Shinella; species Shinella sp. M31. Next base: position 57,345 of record NZ_JBLZPH010000071.1, read on the forward strand.
GCCGCAGAGCCCGTCTCGTCTCGCACATCGACATCGGCATGCGCCTTTTGCAACGCTACGACGTGATCGCGCCCCGCCTGCGAGACCTTGTCGGTGAACAGCACGGTCACCGGCGCCGGCAGCGCGCCGTCGGTGAGACCGTAGACGATGCGGCCGTCGAGCTTCGTCTTGGAGGCAGGCGTGCAGAGAACCTTATCGAGCGGAATACCGGCCTGAGGATCCACCGCGATGGCCTCGCCGATCGTCGCGGCGGGACTCTGGGCGATCATCGCCAACGCCAGCGCACCGCCCTCGCCGATGCCGGCAATGATGGGCGGATTGTAGCTCGCCGCCCCGCCGGCCCGCTGGATCTGATGGGCGAGCGATTCCACGTCGGAGACCATATAGACGCAATCGCCGTCATCGGCTTGCAACGCCTTGAGATAGGACGGGAAATCGATGCCGACGACGGCCGCGCCCTTTTCGACGAGGGCTCTCGCCTCCTTGTCTTCCTCCACCCCCCAACCGTTTCCATCCGAGATCAGGAAGACGCTGGCGCTCGGCGCATCATCCGGCAGGAGAATATGATCGGCGGGGATCATGCCGGTCGTAAACGTTTTGTCGGCCTCCTGCGCGAAGCCGATGAGAGGCGCGGTACAGGCAAGCAAAGCGGCAAGCGCAAGAGGGCGAAAAACCTTCATTTGGAAATCACTCCTTTGACGCCGCCGCCGATGAGGAAGGTCACGTCCATCAGGGCAAGTGCCGCCCCCGTGGCATTCGAGACCGCAAGATAGCGCGGCTCCCAGCGCGGATGGAACTTCGATTTGAAGGCGCGCAGGCCTTTAAAATTGTAAAATCGCTCGCCGTGTTCGAACAAAACGCCGCCGACGCGGTCCCAGACGGGGGCCGCCTCGCGCTGCGCCATGCCGGACAGCGGCGCCATGCCGAGATTGAATTGCCGGTATCCCTCGGCCTTGAGATAGTCGAGAATGCTGGCGAAGAGGAAATCCATCGTGCCCTTCGGCGCGTCCGGCGTAAAGCGCATCAGGTCGACAGTCGCTTCCGCCTTCGTATCGGTCACCATGAGTGTGGCGAAGGCGACGATCCTGTCTTCCAGCCGCACGACGGCGACGGGCTGTTCGAGCACGTAGCTGTCTTCGAAAGCCCCGAGCGAGAAGGTCTTTTCCTTGGCATTGTGATGGGCGAGCCAGCCGTCGGAGACGGTGCGCAGCGCCGGAAGAATTGCCGCAACATCTTGCGGCGGCACGACGGTAAAGGTGAGGCCATCGCGCAGGCCGCGATTGTGCGATTGCCGGAGATTGGCAAAACGGCTGCCCTTCATCTCGAACTGCGGAAGATCGATGATGGCGAGTTCACCAAGCTTGAAGGCGCGCAGGCCCACATCCGCACAGGCCGAAAGCAGGATCGGCGAGATCTGGTAGAAGGCCGCCCGCCCGCCGCCGGCCCGTGCGGCACCGACGAATTGCCAGACCAGTTCCGGGAATTCCTCCTCCAGGCCGATCGGATCGGCAAGCGCAATCCAGGACCGGCCATGGATGCCGTACATGATGTAGGACTCGCCCGACGGCGAGAACAGGAGCCGCTTGTCGCCCATGCGCACGAGATTGGCATCGGCGAAATCCTGGCCCATGGTGATGGCCACCGCCCGTTCCAGCTCTGCCGGCGTCGGCCCTTCCGTGCGGAAATGCGCCGGCCGCAGAAGGCTGAACAGCGCGAGTGCCGAGGACGCGATGGCGAGCCCCAGCAGGGCGCGCAGACCGCGCGGCGCCTCCTCGGAGAATTCGAACTGCCACCACAGTTCATGCGCATATTCCGTATCGCGATAGACGAAGAGCAGGATGAGCGTCGCGGTGACGATGATGACGGCGATCGCGGCCAGCCAGGACGGCCCGAGCGCCTGCCGGAGCAGCGAGGAATGCCGGTCGAAGGCGCGGGCATTGGCAAGCAGCGCGACGATGAACAGCGCAAGCAGGCCCGCCTCGAAAACGGCGATGGCCTTGAGGAACGCGAAGGCGAAGGCGACCGAGGCGCCCGCCAGTGCTACCCACCAGGCGCCATCCAGCCGCTGCCCGAGCCCGCGGGCGGCGACGAGCAGCAGCAGGCCGAGCAGGCTCGACAGGAAATGCGCGCCCTCGACGATCGGCAGCGGCAGGTAGCCTGCGAGGAAATCAAGGTCGGAATCGGGCGTCGGCACCACGCTGGAAAAGATCAGCATGGCGCCGAGTATCAGCGAGAGCGTGGAGATGAGCGCGGGCGCCAGCTTGCCGGCGAGTTGCGCCGCCTCGGCCACACCAGGCCGCAACACGAGTTGCCGCATCTCGGTGATCAACAGCAGAACGGTCGCCAGCAGGAGCGGCAGCACGTAGTAGATCAGGCGATAGAGCACGAGGCTGCCGAGCAGCTGGTCGATGCTGATGGCATTGGAAAGCCCAGCCATGATGACCGCCTCGAAGACGCCGAGGCCGGCCGGAACGTGGCTCAGAACGCCGAAGCCGATCGCCACCGCATAGACCGCAAGGAAGGTCGGCCAGCCGACCTGGGTGTCGGGCAGCAGCACATAGAGCACCGAGGCGGCGGCAGCGATATCGAAGGCCGAGACCAGGAACTGGCGGGATGCGGTTCGGCTGTCCGGCAGCCGCAGCTCGAACCCCTTGAAGCGAAGCGCATGCCCGTTGCGGCCGCTGTAGAACAGGCCGATCAGGACGAGGAGGATCAGGAGCGCGGCGGCGCGCAGCCAGAACGCATCGACACCGAGAATGCTGGCGACGCGCGGCGCGACCGCGAGCGCCGCAAGCGCGCTGACGGACAGGAGGCCGAGGCCGAAGGCGAGCGTGACGAAGGCGATGACGCGGGCGGTGTCGCCCGGCGCAAGCCCGAGACGCGAATAGGCGCGAAACCGGATCGCCCCACCACTCAAGGGACCGAAGCCAACGGTATTGCCGACCGCATAGGCCATGAAGGCCGTCACCGCGACCGAGGGGAACGGCGCCTTGCGACCGATATAATCGAGGGCATTGGCATCGTAGAGGATCAGCGCCAGGAAGCTCAGCAGGGTGAACCCGGCCGCAAGCGCAATGTCGCTCCACGAAGTCGCCGAAAGCGCCGCCAGCACATCGTCATAGCGCACCTCCGCCGTCAGCCGGTAGATGCCCAGCGCCACGAGGGCGAAAACAAGGAGACTCGCGGCCGCAAGAATATAAAGGCGGTAGATCAGGAACAGGCGGACAAGCCGCGACGTCCCGGTTTCATCGACGACCGCACTGCTATCATCCGACATGTTCTGCCCAGCCTTGATTTGGTGGCCGTATACTGGCGCAGGTTGTGGCAAATATCGGGCAGCCTTTGCCTGCATGCCGCAATTGGCTGCGGCGGATCATCCAGCCCGCATCGCGAAGCATCCTTTTCGGCTCATTCTTCAAAAAAACTTCCGCGTCGCGATCCGTTTTCGTGTGGCGCATCGTCCTTGGCACATCCTAACCTGAAGGAGACATGCCATGGCCGACACGCCCGTTATTTTGATCAACGTGCTCCGGGTGAAGCCCGGAAAGCAGGATGCGCTCACCGCGCTTCTCAACGAAAACATCGACACGGTGATCCGCACGCTGGACGGCTGGAAAGCGACCCGACTGATCGCCGCCGCCGATGGCACCGGCGTCGTCATTCATTCCGAATGGCAGACCCCGGCGGCCGTCGAGGCGATGCGGAACGATCCGCGCATGCAGGCCTATTTTCCGAGGATCGCGGAACTGGCAAGCCTGGAATCGCTCCTCGGCTCGATCGTATCGAGCGCGGCACGCTAGGCAATGGGGAGAACACCATGGCTCAGATGGTCGTAATCTATCGCACACCACAGGATATCGCGGCCTTCGACCGGCACTATTTCGATATCCACGTGCCGCTTGCTAAGACCCTTCCGGGGCTGCGGAAATACGAGATCAGCGACGGCCCCATCGCCGTGCCGACCGGCTGCGGCGAAGTCTACCGCATCGGAACGCTGTCTTTCGATGACCTCGCAACCCTCAAGGCGGCTTTCGCCAGCCCTGAAGGACGGGCAGCGGCCGCCGACCGCCGGCTGTTTGCGCCTCACGGCTCGGGGGTTCAGATGTATCTCTTCGACAGGAAGGTGCTCTGATACACATCGCAGTATCACGGTCGCAGCCGGCCAATCTGGCGAAAATCTTCAGCGGCATCGCGTTCAAAGCGGGCAGGCAGGGACGACAATGGATATGGAAGAGTTCGAGGAACACCTGAAGACACTCCGGCCGCGCCTCCACCGGTATTGCGCGCGGATGACGGGATCGGCCGTCAGCGGCGAGGATGTCCTGCAGGATACGCTGCTCAAGGCGCTCAGTGCCCGAAACCAAGGTGCCGCGGTGGACAACATTGAGGGCTGGCTGTTTCGCATCGCCCACAATACAAGCCTCGACTTCCTGCGCAGCCGGGCGCGCAATACGGTCGTGCCGCTGACCGAGGACATCGAAGCCGCCCCTCTTCCCGGCGCCGATATCGTGGCCATCGGCTTCCAGACCTTTCTGCGGTTGCCGGAGCTTCAGCGCTGCGCGGTGATCCTCAAGGACGTTCTCGGACATTCGGTCGAGGAGATCGCCGATATCGCCGACTGCTCTCCGGCGGCAGCCAAATCGGCGCTCCAGCGTGGGCGCGGTGCGCTCAGACGGCTGGCGTCGGAACCGGAGGACACGAGACTGCCGCTGCTGTCCGATATCGACCGGCGGAAGATCACGGCCTATGTCGATTTCTTCCGAAGCGGCGATTTCGACGCGATCCGCGCCATGCTTGCCGATGATGTGAAGCTTGAACTCGTCAACCGGCTCCACCTTCAGGGGCGCGAGAAGATCACCCCCTATTTCACGCGCTATGCGGAAGTGGCGAAATGGCGCTTCGCCCTGGGTGCCGTGGAAGGGCAGCCGGCCATGCTGGTCTTCGACGGCACCGGCGCGATGGAGAGCCTCGCCCATTTCGTTCTGATCGAATGGTCGGACGAGCGAATCATCGGGATCCGGGATTTCCTCTTCGCGCCCTATGTGCTCGAGGCCGTGGACTGGGTGCGTCTCGGCTAGCCCCCTGCGCCCCGTCCAATGGCTGCGGCAGCGGATCGAAAGGCCGATGTCATTCCCGTGTCATCGCAATCTGCTGAAACGCTGCCCCATGCCGTCGGGTAAATGTGACCGTTCCTTTCCGAGAACGTCCCTTGCGTGACAGGCATACGCGTCGCTGGCCCGTGGCCATGCGCGGTGGTTATGGATAGTCCAGCTCAGGAACCAATCCCGATGATCGAAACGGTCGCTTCTCCCGCCCTCTCCCCCGTCACGGCGCGCAAGGAGGCGGTCGGCAAGCGCCTGAACCGGGCCGTGCGGCGCAACTCGCTGCTATCGGCGTCGGGTCTGTCGGAGTATGTCTTCTCGCGGCTGTTTCGCAATCTGGTCTATGCGCAGATCTGGGAGGACCCCGATGTCGACATGGCTGCGCTCGGCATCGAACCGGGCAACACCATCGTCACCATCGCCTCAGGCGGCTGCAACGCGATGTCCTATCTGATCGCCGACCCCGCCCGCATCGAGGCCGTCGATCTCAACCCGGCGCATGTCGCCTTCAACCGCCTGAAATTCACCGCCGCCAGCCACCTGCCGGATTACGAAACCTTCTACCGTTTTTACGGCAAGGGCGACGACCGGCGAAACCTCGATGCCTATGAACTCCATCTGCGCCCGCATCTCGATGAGGAGACGCGCGACTATTGGGAAAGCCGCACGCTGACCGGCCGGCGCCGCATCTCCATCTTCCACCGCCAGCTTTACCGTCATGGCCTGCTCGGCGGCTTCATCGGGCTTGGCCATACGATGGCCCGCCTCTATGGTGCCGACCCGCGTGGCCTCCTGGAAGCCCGCACGCTGGAAGACCAGAAGCGCTTCTTCGACGAGACGCTGTCGCCGCTGTTCGACAAGCGGCTGATCCGCTGGGCGACGGCGCGCAAGAGCTCGCTGTTCGGCCTCGGCATTCCCCCGCAGCAATATGACGCCCTGTCGGGCGCCGGTAACGGCATGGCCGAAATCCTGCGCGCCCGCGTCGAAAAACTCGCCTGTGGCTTTCCGCTTTCGGAAAACTATTTCGCCTGGCAGGCCTTCGGTCGCGGCTACGGCAAGGACGAACAGGCGCCGCTGCCGCCCTATCTCCTGCGGCAGAATTTCGAAACGGTCCGCAACCGCGCCGACCGCATTTCCATCACCAACACATCGCTCACGGAATTCCTCGCGGCCAAGGCCGCGCAGTCGGTCGATCGCTTCATCCTGCTCGATGCGCAGGACTGGATGACGGATGCACAGCTCAATGCGCTGTGGAGCGAAATCACCCGCACCGCCAAACCGGGAGCCCGCGTGATCTTCCGCACCGCGCCGGCCGAAAGCCTGCTGCCGGGCCGCGTCGCGCAAACCATCCTCGACCGCTGGGCGTATCACGCGGCGGAATCGCGCGCCTTGCACGAGAAGGACCGGTCGTCGATCTATGGCGGCTTCCACCTCTATTCCTTCAAGGGGTGAGCCCGATGAACGCCGTCTCGGATCATGCCCTTCTGATGGATCGCATCTACCGCTGGCAGCGGCGGTTCGGCATTTACGACGCGACCCGCAAATACTATCTGCTCGGCCGCGACCCGCTGCTTGGCGGCCTTGCCCCGCCCCCCGGCGGTTGCGTTCTGGAGATCGGCTGCGGCACGGGGCGCAACCTCGTAAAAGCCGCACGGCTCTATCCGCAGGCCCGTTTCAACGGCATCGACATCTCGCAGGAAATGCTGATGGCGGCGCAGGCGGCCATCGACGGCGCCGGGCTGAACGATCGGGTGCACCTTGCCCGGGCGGATGCGGCGAACTTCGACCCGCAATCGCTGTTCGGGAAGGCCAGTTACGAGCGTATCTTCATTTCCTATGCCGTATCGATGATCCCGCAATGGCAACGCGTCATGGAGGCCGCCGTGGCCGGCCTGTCGCCAGGTGGCGAATTGCATATCGCCGATTTCGGCGACATGCAGCGCCTTCCCCGCTGGTTCAAGAGCGCCATGGACACCTGGCTCGGCTGGCATCATGTCACCCCGCGCGCCGAACTGTTCGAGGTGTCGTCGCAGCTGGCCGCAATCCATGGCGGCACCGTCAGGGTGCAGCGCCTGCATCGCGGCTTCTCGTGGCTCGCGACAATCCGCAAGGCCTGACCGAAGAACACCCCTCTTGTAATACGCCTGTCACGCAGGCTTCTTATCGCAGGAGGGCAACGCACCGCTTTAGAGAGGCACTCCCATGCGTCAACTTCTCCTCGCTTTGGCATCGGCCACGATGCTCGCAGGCGCCGCCCAGGCCGCCACCGTCTATCCGCTCGACCGCGCCACGATCCTGGTCGGCTCTCCCTTCGACTTCAAGGTCGAGTTCGATGCCGTCGTGAAGCCGGAGGACGTGAAGGTCACGGTCAACGGCCAGGACTACGAAGCCGTCTTCGGCAAGAAGGCTGAATTCGTTGCCGAAGAAAAAGGCAAGGAAGACAAGGTTCTGGGGTCCGCGCTCATCCTGCGCGACCTGACGATCGGCGCCGCCGGCGAATACAAGATCGAGGTCTCCGCAGGCAGCGAAGCCAAATCCGTCGCCTGGGACGTCTATGAAACCGTCGCCCAGCCGAAGGCCAAGAACATCATCTTCATGATCGCCGACGGTCTTTCCGTCGCCCATCGCACCGGCGCGCGCATCATGTCCAAGGGCATGACCGAGGGCAAGGCAAACGGCCGCCTCGCCATGGACGACATCCCGCCGGTCGCCTTCATCGGCACCTCCTCGACGCATTCGATCGCCACCGACAGCGCCAACACGGCCTCGGCCTACATGACCGGCCACAAGTCGCGCGTCAATGCGCTCGGCGTCTATGCCGACCGCACGCCCGACAGCCTCGACGACCCGAAGGTCGAAACGATTGCCGAAGCGCTGCGCCGCACGACGAAGAAGTCCGTCGGCATCGTCACGACGGCCGAGGTCGAGGACGCCACCCCGGCCGCCCTCGTCTCCCACACCCGCAAGCGCGCAGACAAGGCCGAGATCGTCGGCATGATGCTCGACGTCAAGCCGGACGTGCTGTTCGGCGGCGGCTCGGCCTACTTCCTCGGCAAGGACGTTCCCGGCTCCAAGCGCAAGGATGACAAGGACTACATCGCCGAGTTCAAGAATGCCGGCTATGCGCTCGCCATCGACAAGACGGAGCTGGCCGCTGCCGCCGGCGCCAACGAGGAGAAGCTGCTTGGCCTCTTCCACACCGGCAACATGGACGTGACGCTCGATCGCGAATTCCTCAAAAAAGGCACGGTCGACAAATTCCCCAACCAGCCGGGCCTCGTCGACATGACCAAGGCCGCGCTCGACAAGCTCTCCAAGAACCCGGAAGGCTTCTTCCTGATGGTCGAGGCCGCCTCGGTCGACAAGATGAGCCACCCGCTCGATTGGGATCGTGCGCTCGTCGAAACCATCGAATTCGACAAGGCCGTCGCCGTGGCCCGCGAATTCGCCGACAAGAACCCCGACACGCTGATCGTCGTCACGGGCGACCACACGCACGGCGTTTCCATCATCGGCACGGTCGATGACGAAAAGCCCGGCACGGAGATGCGCGAAAAGGTCGGCACCTACGACAATGCCGGCTTCCCGAACTACGAGGACAAGGACGGCGACGGTTACCCGGATCGCGTCGATGTCTCGCGCCGCCTGTTCATGGCCGCTAACAACGGTCCCGACCACTACGAGACCTTCCGCCCGAAGCTCGACGGCCCGTTCGTTCCGGCCGTCCAGAACGAAGCGAAGGAATATATCGCCAACGAAGCCTACAAGGATGTCCCCGGCGCCGTCTTCGTGCAGGGCAACATTCCGAAGGACGAGGATAGCGGCGTGCATGCCGTCGACGATGTCGTGCTTCAGGCAGCGGGCCCCGGCTCGGAAGGCTTCCGCGGCTACATGGAACAGAGCGACGTCTACCGCGTACTTGCCGACACCTTTGCCCTCGGCACGGCCAAGGACTAAATGCTTCTTACCCCGAAATGGACAGGCGGCCCCGCGCCGCCTGCCCATGCCATCGTGAAGGAACAGGAAAGCAGAGCCATGACGGATACCCCGCGCACGTTTCTCACCCGGCGGCGGATGCTCTCGGCGCTTGCGGCCCTGCCCGTGCTTTCGCTGGCTCGTCCCGTGCTTGCCGGCGAAAAACTCGGCTTTGGCGAACTCTACAAAAGCTTCGGCGTGCTGGGCCTGGAGTTTTCCGACAAGGTCAAGCGGTTGAACGGCGAAGAGGTCACCGTCAAGGGCTTCATGGCGCCGCCGCTGAAGGCTGAGGCGAACTTCTTCGTGCTGACGGAAATCCCGATGTCGCTCTGTCCCTTCTGTTCCTCGGATGCGGACTGGCCGGACAATATCCTCGTCGTCTATCTCTCCGAAAAACAGACCTTCGTGCAGTACAACGCCCCGATCGAGGCGCATGGTGTGCTCGAATACGGCGCCTGGACCGATCCGGAAACCGGCTTCCGCAGCCAGCTGCGGCTGCGCGAAGCGGCCTTCAACACGGTCTGACCATGCTGGCGCTCGATATTTCCGGCCTTGAAATGCGGTTTCCCGGCCTCGATGTGCCGGTGCTTTCCATCTCACGGCTTCATCTTCCCGCCGGCGGGCAGCTTGCCGTCACCGGCGCTTCCGGCTCCGGCAAGAGCACGCTGGTCAATGCCATCACGGGGCTTGAAACCGCAACGAGCGGTTCTGTTTCCTGGGGTGAGACGGACATTTCCGCGCTCTCCGCCGATCGGCGCGATGCGTTTCGCGCCCACCATATCGGGCTTGTCATGCAGGACTTTCATCTCTTTCCCGGCCTCTCGGCATTCGAAAATGTCGTGCTTCCCGCGCGTCTCTCGCGTCGACTGACGCCGGCCGCCCGCGAGCGCGCCTTGCATCTTCTGGAAACGACGGGCATTGCGAGACCCGGCCAGACCATCGAAACCCTCTCGCGCGGCGAGATGCAGCGCGTCGCGGTCGCGCGGGCCTTGCTGTCGAAACCCGGCGTGATCGTCGCGGACGAACCAACCGCCAGCCTCGACCGCCGCACCGGCGAGGAGGTCTCCGAACTGATCGTCCGCCTTGCCCGGCAGGAGGGCGCGACGCTCATCGTCGTCACCCACGACCCCGCCCTCATGGAGCGGCTTGAGCGGCGCATTTCGCTCGACGGCGGTCGTATCTTCGAAGACAGCGCGGAGGTGCGCGCGGTATGATCCGTTTCATCCTTGCCGACCTCAGCCGCTTCAAGGCCGGCGCCTTCGCCGTCGTCATCCTGATCGCGCTGTCCGTCGCACTCAGCGTCACCGTCACGTTGCAGGAGCGTGCCGTGCGCCTCGGCAGCGCGCGAGCGGCGGAAAAATTCGACCTTCTGGTCGGCGCGGCGGGCAGCGAGACGCAGCTTGCTCTTTCCGCCGTGTTCCTCCAGCCCTCACCCCTGCCGCTGATGTCGGGCCGCGTCCTGGCAAAACTTTCCGCCGATCCACGCGTCGACTTTGCCGCTCCGGTCGGCTTCGGCGATTCCGCGGATGGCCATCCCGTCGTCGGCACGACCAGCAGGCTGATTGCCGCTCTCTCTCCTGTTCTTGCCGAGGGCACCACCTTCACCCGTCTCGGCGATGCCGTTATCGGCGCCGATGTGCCAAAGCGCATCGGTGCGGAGATCAAGCCGATGCATGGCGGCGCCGAAGAAGGCGGTCATACCCACACCGCGATCGTCTACACGGTGACCGGCCGCATGGCGCCGACGGGCACTGCCTGGGACCGCGCGATCCTCGTGCCGATCCGCGCCGTCTGGCAGTTGCATGGCATGTCTTCGCACGACGCGCATGACCATGCCGGCGAAACGCATGAGAGCGCCGAGGCGGAGGATCACGATCATGAAAGGCATGTCGAGGCCGATGCCGCGATAGACGAGCATTTCGATGCCGAAACACCCGGCGTTCCCGCCGTTCTCGTCAAGCCGAAGACCGTTGCCGACGCCTATCGCCTGCGCCAGGAATACCGCGGCGAGGCGACGCTGGCCGTCTTCCCGGCCGAGGTGCTGACCCGTCTTTACGCGACGCTGGGCGATGCGCGCGGCCTGCTTCTCGCCATCGCTATCGGCACGCAGATCATCGTGATCGCCGCCGTGCTGCTCGTCACCATCATGCATGTCGGCGCCCGCCAGCGGCAGATCGGGGCGCTTCGGGCGTTTGGCGCGCCGCGCCGGGCTGTCGTCGCCATCGTCTGGGGAGAGCTCTTTCTGCTCTTCCTCGCCGGCTTCGCCGCCGGCCTTCTGATCGGCTATGGCGCGGCGCATCTCATATCGGCCACGCTCACCGCCACGACCGCCATCCGCATGCCGGTGGAGTTTGCAAGGGAAGACCTGTCGCTGGCCTTCTGGTTTATCGTGCTCGCCGTTCTGGTATCGATCCTCCCGGCGATCTCGACGCTTCGCCTCAGCCCGGCGCGCGCCTTGAGAAGCTGATCGGAGAGGGCCTTTCTGCCGGTTGCCGAGCCATGCGACGCTTTGCCCGTCTTCCTTGGATGACAAGCACGAATACAGGCAATATACAGTCAATATTCGCACAGCCTGGAATCCCCTCCTATGAAGACATGGTATCCCGATCTCAGTGCCAGCGGCAGCCCGCTCTACATGGCGCTTGCCGAGGCGATCGAGCACGACCTGCGCCGTGGAACGCTTTCGGCCGGCGACAAGCTGCCGACCCATCGCGATCTCGCCGGGCGCCTTGCGATCGATGTCACGACCGTCGCCCGCGGCTATGTCGAAGCCCAGAAGCGGGGCCTCGTGCAGGCACATGTCGGCCGCGGCACCTTCGTGACGGGTGCCGCACGCACCACCACCGAAGCGGCCCAGCCGGATGCCCGCCGCGCGGTCATCGTCGATCCCTCCATGAACATGCCGCCGGAGCCGGACGATCCCGCGCTCGTCACCCGGATGCGCGCTGGTTTTTCGGCGCTTGCCGCCGATCTTGTGCCGCTCCTGCGCTACCAGACATTCGGCGGGGCGCCGATGGACAAGGAGGCGGCCGCCCTGTGGCTTGGCCGGCGCGGCCTGGCCCCTGCGCAAGAGCGCATCTTCATCACGCCCGGCGCCCATCCGGCGCTGCTCGCCATCCTCGGCACTCTGGCAAAGCCCGGCGAAACGGTTCTGTCCGAAACCATCACTTATCCCGGCATACGCTCGATTGCCGCGCAATTGCGGCTGCGACTTGCCGGCCTTGCCATGGACGATCACGGGATCCTGCCTGAGGCCTTCGCCGAGGCCTGCGAACGGGAAAGCCCCAAGGCGCTATATCTCAATCCGACGCTGCAAAATCCGTTGACCTTCACCATGCCGGCAGCGCGGCGGACGGAAATCGCCGCCATCGCGCAAAAATACCGCGTGCCGATCATCGAAGATGATGCCTATGGTTTTCTCCCGCTGGACGGTCCCGCACCGCTCGCCGCCGTTGCGCCCGATCTTACCTGGCATATCGGCGGGCTGTCGAAATGCATCGGCGCGGGTCTGCGTCTCGCCTATGTCGTTGCGCCCGAAGACGGCCGCGCCCTCTGGTCCTTTGCGGGTGCGATGCGGTCCGGCAATGTCATGGCCTCGCCGCTGACCACGGCACTCGCCACCCGCTGGATCGGCGACGGCACGGCGGATGCCATCCTCGATTTCCTGCGGGAGGAAGCGGCCGCCCGCCAGGCGATGGTCGCGATCCTGCTCCCGCCGGGCAGCTACCGGGCAGACAAACTCAGCTTCAACATCTGGCTGCCCCTGCCGCATGGCTGGACGCGCTCCACGTTCAGTGCCCATATGCGCGCCTCCGGCCTCGGCACCGTCGCAAGCGATGCCTTCGCCGTCGATGGAACGCCGCCCGAGGCCGTCCGCGTCTGTCTCGG
>NZ_JBLZPH010000071.1:70614-79740 GCF_049199205.1 Shinella sp. M31
GTTCAACGGCTTCCTGACGCTCGCGCCGAAATGCGAGGCCTGCGGGCTCGACTATTCCTTCGCCGATCCGGCCGACGGCCCGGCCTTCTTCGTCATCTGTTTCGCGTGCGTGCCGAGCGTGGCGCTCGCCGTGTGGCTGGAAGTCGCCTTCGGCGCGTCGCTGCTCACGCAGTTTCTGGTGACTGGTCCGTTCATGCTTCTGACCTGCGTTCCACCGCTTAGGCCCCTGAAGGGCTGGCTCGTCGCCAGCCAGTATTTCTACAAGGCAGAAGAGGGCAAGCTGGTTCGCCGGGCACCAGACCCGAGCTGACCGCGCCTAGGCGGCAAGGCCCGCGCCGCGGAGATTGCTGGGAGGATTGCGCACGATTTGGTGGATTCCGGTGGTCTGGATTGGCTTTATCTGGTACGCCCGGAACACAAGCATCAATCCCGCCTGCTTTCCAGAATGCGCCCCGTGCTCAGCTTCCCACTTTCCGAAACCGACCCTATTTCCCATCCCGGTCCGCCGCCCAAGACCTCGGACGTGGTGATCATCGGCGGTGGCGTCATCGGCGTCACGACGGCTCTCTTTCTGGCGAAGCGGAATATTTCCGTCACGCTCGTTGAGAAGGGGCGGATCGCGGCGGAGCAATCGTCGCGAAACTGGGGCTGGATCCGCAAGCAGGGGCGCGATGCGGACGAGCTGCCGATCGTCATCGAGGCCTGCCGGCTCTGGCAGCAACTCGCCGACGAATGCGGCGAGGATATCGGCCTCGCACAGACCGGGGTGACCTATCTCGCCCGGAGCGAAAAGGATCTGGCGAAATTCGACGGCTTCATGAAGATCGCCGCCGATCACGCGCTCGACACCCGCCTGCTGGATTCCAACGAAACCGCAAAGCTCTTCACGGGCATCACCCAGCGCTACGCCGGGGCGATGATCACCCCCTCCGACATGCGCGCCGAGCCATGGCTTGCGGTGCCGGCCCTTGCTCGCCTTGCCGCGCGCAGCGGCGTGACGATCGTGGAGAACTGCGCCGCCCGCGCATTGGATGTATCCGCCGGCCGGATCACCGGCGTTTGGACGGAAGCGGGCCGCATCGCCACCTCCACCGTGCTGGTGGCCGGCGGCGCCTGGTCCTCTCTCTTCCTGCGCAAGCACGGCATTTCCATTCCGCAGCTCAGCGTGCGGGCGACGGTCGCTGCCACGGGACCGCTGCCGGACATTCATTCGGGTGCGGCAGCCGACTCGAACGTCGCCTTCCGCCGCCGGCAGGACGGCGGCTATACGCTCGCCCCCGGCGGCAGCAGCCTACTTTATATCGGGCCGGATGCGTTTCGGCATGCGACCACCTACCTTCCCGCCCTGATGGCCAATCCGCTGGGCACCCGCTATGCGCCGGCCGCCCCCGCATCCTACCCGGACAGCTGGTCGACGCCACGCGACTGGCAACCAGATGCCGTGAGCCCCTTCGAGAGGATGCGCGTTCTCAATCCCGCGCCCGAAGCCTCGGGCCTGCGGTCGATCGAGCGCAATTTCAAGGCACTCTTCCCACAGCTCGGCGCCATTCCCTTCAAAGCGACCTGGGCCGGCATGATCGATGCCATGCCCGATGTCGTCCCGATCGTCGATCGCGCTGCGGCGATCGGCGGCCTGTTCGTGGCGACCGGCATGAGCGGCCACGGCTTCGGCATCGGCCCGGGCGTCGGCCGCGTCGTCGCCGATCTCATCCAGGGCAACGACCCCGGTCACGACCTGCACCGCTTCCGCCTCTCGCGTTTCAGCGACGGAAGCGCGCTGCGGCTGGGACCTGCCCTTTAGTCCGCCGGGCGGACGAAACAGATTGTATTCGAGGCCATCATGAGTTCCGGACTGATCGACACGAAGCCGCTGGCGGGTATTGCGCTCGCCTCTGCCGGCTATGCCTGCTTTGCCCTGCAGGATGCCCTGGTGAAATGGATGGTGGCGACATACGAGGTGCCGCAGATTCTGTTCATGCGCAGTCTCGTGATCGTGCTGGTCTCCGGTGTCCTGTTGCGGTTCTACCGGCACCCGTCCATCCTGAAGAGCCCCTATCGCGGCACCGTGGTGTTGCGGGCCGCACTGATGCTGATCGCCTGGCTGCTCTACTACAATGCCGCACGCTATCTCGGCCTTGCGGAGCTGACGACGCTCTATTTTTCCGCGCCCATCATCACCGTCTTTCTGTCGATCCTCGTGCTCAAGGAAGCCGTCGGCGCCGGGCGGTGGATTGCCTGCGTGGGCGGTTTCGTCGGCGTGGTGATTGCCGCCAACCCGTCGCATTCGCCAAACCTCATTCCCGCCGCCATGTGCCTCGTGGCCGGCTTCTGCTGGGCCTGGAGCACCATCCTGATCCGGCTCGTCAGCCGCAGCGAAAGCACGCTGACGCAGATGTTCGCGACAAGCCTGCTCTTCGGCCTCGCCTGCGCGGCCTCCTTCCCCTGGATCTGGAAGACACCTGATATGGAAGGCTCGATGCTGATGATCGGGCTTGGCCTCGTCGCGACGCTCGGCCAGTTCCTGCTCTATGAAGGGTTTCGCTACGCACCGGCCTCCGCACTGGCACCCGTCGAATATACCGGCCTCATCTGGGCGTTCGTCTATGGCTATACGATCTGGGCGGAAATTCCGGCCTTGAACGTCTTCATCGGCGCGGTCCTGATCGTTGCCTCCAGCCTGGTGCTCGTGTTCTGGGAACGTCGCGGGGAAATCGCCGCCAGGGGCCGCGCGGTTTCCTGACGGCTTCGCGGAGGCGAAATCTAGCCTTTTGCCGCCACCGTGTGTCGCAAGGGTTGACTATCCGGCTTCCCGGCCATCTTTGAGTACACAATGGCCGCTGCGGCCATGGACTTTGATCGGACTGCCAGAATGAACGAGACCACCCGCGTGAACGAAACCCAGGCGACCGCCGTCCCCCTGTCGGAGCCGGAGAAGAATGTCATCATCGCGGGCGTTCTCCTGTCGATGCTGCTCGCCGCCCTCGACCAGACCATCGTGGCGCCCGCCATGCCGACGATCGGCAAGGCGCTCGGCCATGCCGACTACCTGCCCTGGATCGTCACCGGCTATCTTCTGACCGCAACCGCCATGGCGCCGCTCTATGGCAAGATCTCGGACGTCTATGGACGCCGCCCGACGATCTTCGGCGCCATTATCATCTTTCTTCTCGGCTCGCTGATCAGCGCGCTGGCGCCCAACATGCTGGTGCTGATCCTCGGCCGCGCCGTGCAGGGGCTGGGCGGCGGCGGCCTGTTTGCCCTCGCGCAGATCGTGATCGGCGACCTCGTGCCGCCGCGCGAACGCGCACGCTATGCCGCCTGGATTTCCGGCACCTGGGCCGTCGCCTGCATTGCCGGCCCGCTGATGGGCGGCACCTTTGCCGAACATCTGCACTGGTCCGTGATCTTCTGGGTCAACCTTCCGCTCGGCATCGCGGCACTCCTCATCATCAACAATCCCCTGAAGAAGCTGCCGGTCGTCGGCCGCGCGCACAGCATCGACGGCGCGGGCGCCGCCCTGCTCATCACCGCCACCGCGCTTCTGCTCCTGGCGCTCAACTGGGGCGGCAGCCGCTATGCCTGGCTGTCGCCGGAAATCCTCGGCCTGCTCGGCTGCTCGGCCATCTTCTGGGCGCTCTTCGCGCTCCGCCTGCGCCGCGCCGCCGAACCGCTGATCTCGCTGGAGGTTCTCGCCAATCCGATCGTCCGCTACGGCACGCTCGCCATGTTCCTCGGCCAGACCGCCAATGTCGGCCTTGCCGTCTATATCCCGGTTTACGGGCAGTCGTTCCACGGTCTTTCAGCCAGCAGCTCCGGCATCGTGATGCTCGGGCTGCTGCTCGGCACCGTCTTCGGCGCGACGACCAGCGGGCGGACCATTCCGCGCTTCACGCATTACAAGCGATTGGCGATCGGCGGCGGCGCCTTCAGCGTCCTTTGCCTCGTCGCGCTGGCCTTCCTGTCGGGGCGCACGACGCTCTTCACGCTGGAACTTCTGACCTTCGGCGTCGGCTTCGGTTCCGGCATGACCTTCCCGGTCGCCACCATCTCCGTGCAGAATGCCGTTGATCAGGCCCATCTCGGGGTCGCGACAGGCGTGCTCACCTTCCTGCGCTCGCTCGGTGGCGCGCTGGGCGTCGCCATGCTCGGGGCCATTGCGCTCAGCAACGGCCTGCCGCTCGGAGGCGAACATATTCAGGCAATGGCCGCGAGCACGACGGAAGCCCTGCCCTTCACCTATATCTTCATCGCCTGCGCCGCCGCGACCGCCCTGTCGCTCGTGCTCTTTTACCTGATGCCGGAAAAGCCGCTGCGTGGCCGGGCCGATAGCGAGATCGCCGCCATCGTCGAGTAACCGGCCGCTCTACGCGGACCGATAGTCGCGCTCGATCTCCAGCAGGCGCTGCTTGCGCCAAAGGCCGCCGCCGTAACCGGTGAGCGCACCATCCGCACCGAGCACGCGATGGCACGGCACCATCAGCGCGATCTGGTTGGCGCCGTTCGCCCGCGCCACCGCGCGCGTGGCGGCGGGACGGCCGATCTGCCGGGCGAGCTCGGCATAGCTGCGCGTGGTGCCGGCCGGAATGCGGCGAAGCTCGGCCCAGACCTCCTGGCTGAACGGACTGCCCGCCTGGTGCAGCGGCGTTTCGAAGATAGCAGAGCGGCCGGCGAAGAAGGCGTCCAGCTCGGCGCTTGCCTGCTCCGTCACCCGCGTCCGGCCAAGGCCTATGCCGTCCTTGGTGGCAGCGCGCAGCTTGCGCAGCTCCATCGGCAAGGCCTTGCGACCGATGAATTCCAAGAGATGCAGATGGGTTTCGCTGGCCACGGCGACCATGTCGCCAAGCGGCGTGGCAATCCAGCTTGCCCGAAGCAGGCCGTCCTGCTTGAGCGCGGCAGGCGCACAGCCGAGGATTTTCGCGAAAGCGGTGCGAAACGCGCTGGCGCTGTCGAACCGCGCCTCCTGTTGGGCGGCAATGACGCTGCTTCCGTCCGACAAGGCCTCGAAACCCTCGCGAAGACGCCTTTGCCGGGCCATTTTCAGGAAGGTCATGCCGAACTGCCGCTTGAAGCTGCGCCGGACCGTCGAGAGGTCGTAGCCCATCCGCTCTACATGCTCCTCCGACCAGCGGATATCCGGCCGCTCGTCGAGCGCCGCCAGCAGGGCGCCGATCGCAGGATCGGCGCTCGCGACAGCCTGCAGGGGATGGCATCGCTTGCAGGCACGAAACCCCGCCTCGATGCATTCGCCGATCGTCGCGCGGAAGGTGCAATTGCCCGGCAGCGGCTTGCGGGCCGGGCAGGTCAGGCGGCAGAAGATGCCGGTGGAAGCGACACAGACATAGGCCTGGCCGTCATAGCGCTCATCGCGGGCAACAAGCGCCTGATAGAGGGTGTCGTGGTCTGGAAGGGTAAACAGCATGACATCCTGATAGCATTGCGCCAGCTGGCATTCGGTCGAAAATCGGGCGTCTATTCAAAATATGCGACCAACTAACCACGCGCCTCCGGCGACGGTTGCGGCCATCGCGCCAAAGCCGCGCGGCCGGCATCCGTCAGACCATAGATGCCCCGGTCGAGCCGTTCGAACCAGCCATAGACATTCGATTGCAGGATCTTGCCCGCCTCGGGCACGCCGGCGCGGATATCGCGGACCCGCAGCGGCCCATCGACCAGCGCCACCGCACAGCCGAGCGCCTGCTGGCGATAGGCGGTCATCAGCGGCGTGCGCGTGCTGCCGCCGAGTGCCGGATCGCCGCGCCGTTTCTGGTGCTCGCGCATCAGCCGCGACCGGCGCTTCGGATTGGTCCGCGGCATGGGCGTAACGGAGCCGACGATAACGCTGACGTCGCCTGCATCGGAAATGCCGAGCATGCCGATGCCGAGCCGGCGGCAGAGGTCGCGATAGCGCTTGTCGGCCTCCCGGCCTCGCCCTTTCGCCGAAACCTTCGCGGCGATCCAGACCTCGTCGGACACGGCAGCGCGGTCGACGGCCTGCAGGATGAGCTCCAGATTGAAGCTGAGCTTGAGTTCGCAGACCACCACGACGGGCGGGTCGTCGGCGCTGAGACCAACCAGATCGCAGCCGCCGATTTCGCCCTTGACGACATAGCCCGCCGTTTCGAGAAAGCCTTTGACCGGCAGGTAGAGCGACGTTTCCATGGGCCTAGGGATCGATGCGGAGAATCATCCGCCGACTATACCGATCATGCCGCGCGGGTCACCTCCCGCGGCTCGCAGGTACAGGCCGAAAATCGCAAATCAGGCGTTAACCGGCATAAGGCAACTTTAAATGTATATTAATGCAAGTTTAATGATCTGCCGCCGTTCACGGACATTTTCCTTGGTTTTCCGCCGTTCTTGCCCGCAGGCTTGCCTCTGCCGGATGACGCGACACGCTGTCCGGCGGGTTCGCGTTCTCGTGCAGGTGGGAAATGATCGCTTTCATCATAAGGCTGAAAAGCCGCGCGCATTTCGTCGTCGCACCGCAACAGGGCGCGCATCTTCTGGGCACCAATGCCTGCCGCCGCAAGCAGGCGCGCCAGCGTCTCGCCATCATGATCGGCCTGTTCGCCCTTGCCTATGTCATTCTCGGCGCGCGGCTCATCCAGTATGGTATTTCGGAACCCATCCAGTCCGCCTCGATCGGCGTGGGCCATGCCGTCGCCTCGCGCCCCAATATCGTCGACCGAAACGGCCTGCTGCTCGCGACCGATCTCAACATGGTCTCGCTCTACGCCGAACCCCGCCGGATCATCGATGCCGACGAGGTGGTGGAGAAACTCGCTTCGGTCATACCGAACCTCGACTGGAGCGAGACGCACAGGAAGCTACGCTCGCAAAGCGCCTTCCAATGGCTGCGGCGGCAGCTGACGCCCAAGCAGCAGGCCGACATTCTGGCGCTCGGCCTGCCCGGCATCGGCTTCCGACCGGAAAAACGGCGCATCTATCCGAGCGGCGCCACCGCCTCCCATGTCGTCGGCCATGTCAATGTCGACAATCAGGGCCTCGCCGGCATGGAGCGTTATCTCGACAGCCAGGGTCTTGCGGACCTGCGCGCGGCGGGCCTGACCAACGATACCCGGCTCGAGCCGGTGAAACTCTCCATCGATCTGCGCGTGCAGAACATCGTGCGCGAGGTCGCCGCAAAGGCGATGGTGGATTACAAGGCGGAAGCGGCAGGCGCCGTCGTCATTAATGTCGAAACCGGTGAGGTGCTCGCCATGGCGTCGGTTCCGGACTACGACCCGAACGAGCCCTCGCGGCGGCTGGCCGACGGCAGCATCGACAAGGAATACGAGAAGGGCTGGTTCAACCGCATCAGCAATGCCACCTTCGAGATGGGCTCTACCTTCAAGAGCTTCACGCTCGCCATGGGTATCGACGAGGGCAAAATCAACCTCAATTCCGTCGTTGATGCCTCCCGCCCCATCCGCATGGGCGGCTTCACCATTCGCGACTTCAAGGGCAAGAACCGCCCGCTCTCTATCCCCGAAGTCTTTCAATACTCCTCCAATATCGGCACCGCTGCGGTGGCCGACATGGTCGGCATCGAAGGCCATCAGCAGTTCCTGACACGGCTTGGTCTCCTCTCGAAGATGGAGACGGAAATGCCCGGCGTCGCGACGCCCACCCAGCCGCGAACCTGGAAGAAGATCAATTCCGTGACGATCTCCTTCGGCCATGGCGTGGCGACGACACCCCTGCAGACGGCGGTGGCCGCCGCCGCCCTTATGAACGGCGGCTATCTCATGCCGCCGACTTTCCTCACACGCACGAAGGAGGAAGCTCGGGCGCTTGCCACCCGCGTCATCAAGGACAAGACAAGCGCCGACATGCGGTGGCTCTATGACTGGAACGGCATCAAGGGATCCGGCCGCCATGCGCAGGTCGAGGGTTTCCATGTCGGCGGCAAGACCGGTACGGCCGACAAGGTGATCAACGGGCGCTATGCGCGCGACATCAATTTCAACGCCTTCGTGGCCGCCTTCCCGATGGACAAGCCGCGCTATGTCGTGCTGTCGATCATCGACGCACCCCGCACCGGCGAAAACGGCGGCCGCACCGCGGCCTCCACCGCAGCGCCGATGATCAAGGCGATCATCCGCCGTGTCGCCCCGCTGCTCGGCGTGCAGCCCCGCTTCGGCGAGCCGGAGGAGACCATGCAGCTGGTCGACTACTGAGGCGCGCAGGCCGCCGGCCTGTCCCGTTCCGGCGCATTCCGCGCCCGAAACGGGACCTTCGAGGGAATGTCCTCTAAGACTTTGTTTATCCGTCGCCTCTAGATTTCCGGCGAGAATCATCCTGAGGACATGACGCCCTTGGCCGCTATGCAAATGATGCTGCAACTGGCGCAGCTGATGGAACACGCCGGCAATTTCATTGCGGTCTTCGACCCACAGGATCGCCTGCGCTTTGCCAACCGGGCGTTTCGCGCCGCCTGGTTCATCGAGGAGGACGAAGAACCCCTCTGGTCCGATCTGATGCGCCGCAACTATCACGCCCGGCGCGGCACGGTCGTAGAGACACCGAATTTCGAAACCTGGCTGCATTCTACCCAGGCCCGGCGCGGCAAAAGCGGTTTTCGCGCCTTCGAGACCGATCTTCATGACGGCCGGTGGCTCTGGATGGCCGAGACGATGCAGCCCGACGGCTGGATGCTCTGCGTGGCCAGCGACATCAGCTCCATCAGGCCGGACGAGCGGTCGCTGCGGCAGGACCGCGACATCGCGATCAAGGCGTCGCAGACCGACGAGCTGACCGGGCTTCCCAGCCGGCGCTACGTCATGGGCAAGCTCGGAGAACTGGTCTGTGCAGCGGGTGGCGGTGCGCAGGATGTCGGTTGCCTCGCCGTGCTCGACATCGACAATTTCAAATATATCAATGACCGTTTCGGCCACGGCATCGGCGACGCCGTGCTCAGGGATTTCGGGGTGACGCTGCAGCGCCATGTGCGCAAGACGGATATTCTCGGCCGTGTCGGCGGTGAGGAGTTTCTGCTCATCCTGCCCAACACCACGATGGAGGATGCCGAGGCGATCGTCCAGCGCATGCTGGTCGCCGTGCGCCATTCGCGGCCGGTGCCCGAGCAGGCGAGCTTCCGCTACACCTTCTCGGCCGGGCTCGCTT
>NZ_JBLZPH010000072.1:0-91144 GCF_049199205.1 Shinella sp. M31
GGCGTCGGCCTTGGCGAGGTAGATCTTGGCGAAGCCCGAAGCGCCGAGTTCGGCATAGTCGAGTGTGCCGCCGAGCAGGCCCTGGATGACGCCGTCATAGTCGGCGGCCGGGAAGAACGAGACTTTCTCGAAGCCGAGTTCGGCCTTCAGGTGATCGCCGAGGCACTGGTAGTTGCGCAGGCGGTCGGCTTCGTTTTCGCCGCCGATGATGCCGACGCGGAATTCCTTGAGGTCTTCAGCCTGGACGTGACCGGCAAGGGCGATGAGCGCGACGGCGCCCCGAAGAATCTTCTTCAGCATGATCTCTCTCCTGTTTGGCCGGCTTTGCCGTGCCTTGAAGTGTATGGCCCTTCACGCGGACCGTTCGATCCCGACCGGATTAAAGCCCGGCCAGTGCCAGCGGTGTCGGGCTGGCGGATTCCTTGATGTTGTCCTGGCGTGCCGGGTTGCGGATCGCCGTGGACGTGAGGCTTTCATCGATCTCGGCGCCATCGGCGCCGGTGCCGTAGATCGTGCGCACGGCTTCGGCATCGAGCTCCCGCGCCGGACCGTCGAAAACGACGCGACCGCCGGACATGCCGATGATGCGCTCGCAATAGGCGCGCGCCGTATCGAGCGTGTGCAGGTTGGTGACGACGGTGATGCCGTCGCGCTCGTTGATGTCGCGCAGCGCGTCCATCACGATCTTGGCGTTGAGCGGATCGAGCGAGGCGATCGGCTCGTCGGCGAGCAGCATCTTCGGGTTCTGCATCAGCGCACGGGCAATCGCCACGCGCTGCTGCTGGCCGCCCGAAAGCGTGCCGGCCGGCTGAAGCGCCGTCTGCTCGATGCCGAGCCGTTCCAGAGCAGCGATCGCCATGATGCGCTCTTCACGGGTGAAGAGATTGAGGATGCTCATGACCGTCGAGCGGTGGTTCAGCCGGCCGAGCAGCACATTGGTGAGCACGTCGAGGCGCGGCACCAGGTTGAATTGCTGGAAGATCATCGCGCAGTCGCGCTGCCAGTTGCGCAGAGCCGAACCGCGCAGCGACGAGACCTCGATATCGTTGAAATGGATCGTGCCCTCGCTCGGATCGGCGAGACGGTTGATCATGCGCAGCATGGTGGACTTGCCGGCGCCCGAACGGCCGATGACGCCGACCATCTGGCCCTGCGGAATGTCGAAAGTCACATTGTCGACCGCGACGCGTGTGCCGAAACGGCGGGTGACATTCTTCAGTCGGAACATGGCGGATCCCTCTTCCTTAACTTGCGGCCCAAGGTCGGGTCCTGTCGTTTTCGGGACTGGCTCTAAACGCTGTTGATGAAGGGGCGATGTCAGTTCGATGTCGGAAAAATAACAGTCCACAGGCCTGATTTTCCGGCATCACGACGGCCTTCCTCACCCGTCGTGACGGGCAAGAAAGGCTTCTGCGTCAAGTTTGCGAAAGTCGTCCAAAGCGCCGCGCAGCCGGGCATGATCCCAGTCCCACCAGGCGAGTTTTTCCATGCGTTCGGCGATGCTTCGCGGGAACCGTTCGCGGATAACCTTCGCGGCGACCCCGCCGACGATCGTGTAGGGTTCGACGTCTTTTGTGACAACGGCGCCGGAGCCTATGACAGCGCCGTTCCCGATCGTGACACCCGGCAGAATGGTCGATCCGTGGCCGATCCAAACATCGTGACCGATGGTGACGCGATGCTCGCGCCGCCAGGAGAAAAATTCGGCCTCGGGCTCTGCATCCGGCCAGTAATCGTTGGCACGGTAGGTGAAGTGATGCAGCGTCGCGCGCCACATCGGGTGGTTCGTGGCGTTGATGCGCACGGACGCCGCGATATTGGCAAACTTGCCGATCGTCGCGCACCAGACGGAGCCGCCGTTCATGATGTAGGAATAGTCGCCGATCTCGGCCTCGCTCACACGGCAGTTCTCGTCGATTTCCGTATAGCGGCCGAGAACCGTGTCGGAGACCACGGCCGTCGGGTGGATCAGCGGCGTTTCGGACAGCTTGGTCATGCGGCGGACTTTCGCGGCGAGAAAGCGGAGACGTCGACGATGCGGTCGGCGACCTTTTCGCGCACGTCCTCGTCGTGGAAGATGCCAAGAAGCGCAACACCGGCCGCCTTCTTCTCCTCGATCATGCCGACGACGACCGCACGGTTCTTCGCATCGAGCGAGGCCGTCGGCTCGTCGAGCAGCAGGATGCGATGATCGGTGATGAAGCCGCGGGCAATGTTGACGCGCTGCTGCTCGCCGCCGGAGAAGGTGGCGGGCGGCAATTGCCAGAGTTCGCGCGGCAGGTTGAGGCGCGCCAGCATCGCTTCCGCCGTCTCGCGCGCTTCGGCCGCATCCATACCGCGTGCAGTCAGCGGTTCGGCCACGACATCGACGGCCGCGACGCGCGGCACGGTGCGCAGGAATTGGCTGACATAGCCGAGCGTCGCCCGGCGCACCGACAGGATGGTGCGCGGATCGGCGATCGCCAGATCGAGCAGGCGGCCGCCATGCTCGATCAAAATTTGGCCACTGTCGACGGCATAGTTGCCATAGACCATCTTGAGCAGCGAACTCTTGCCGATGCCGGACGGGCCGCCCAGCACGACGCATTCGCCCGCCTTTACCGAGAAGGACACATTGGACATGACGGGCAGGCGGATGCCGTCGCGAAGATGCATCGTGAAGCTCTTCGCGACTTCGGAAACAACGAGGGGTGTCGGCATGGTTACACCTGCAAAATCGAGGAAACGAGGAGCTGGGTATAGGCTTCGCGCGGATCGTCGAGCACGCGGTCGGTCAGGCCCTGCTCGATGACGAGGCCATCCTTCATCACCATCATGCGGTGCGACAGGAGGCGCGCGACGGCCAGGTCATGCGTGACGATGATCGCCGAAAGGCCGAGATCCTGAACGAGGCCGCGCAGGAGGTCGAGCAGGCGGGCCTGCACCGAGACGTCGAGGCCGCCGGTCGGCTCGTCCATGAAGATCAGGCGCGGCGCGGTCACGAGATTGCGGGCGATCTGCAGGCGCTGGCGCATGCCGCCGGAGAAGGCGCGCGGCTGGTCGTCAATGCGGTCGGTGCTGATCTCGACCCGCCGCAGCCAGTCGCCAGCCGTCTCGCGGATCTGGCCATAGTGCCGGTCGCCGACGGCCATCAGCCGCTCACCGACATTGGCGCCGGCAGAGACCGCCATGCGCAGGCCATCGGCCGGGTTCTGGTGCACGAAACCCCAGTCGGTGCGCATCAGGAAGCGGCGTTCCGCCTCGCTCATGCGGGAGAGTTCACGCATGTCGCCATCGCGCATGCGGTATTCGACGGCACCGGAGGTCGGCATCAGGCGGGTGGCGAGGCAATTGAGCAGCGTCGTCTTGCCCGAACCGGATTCACCGACGATCGCCAGCACTTCACCCGGCCAGAGATCGAAGGAGACGTTCTGGCAGCCGATGCGCGCGCCGTAGAATTTCGAGATATCGCGGACTTTGAGAAGCGGCATGTCGGTCATTCGGCAGCCTCCTTGTTATAGGCGAGATGACCACGATGGCCGTGGGCACAGCGGTCTTCGCAATGGTCGGTATCCGAGCAGACGAACATCCGCCCGCCCTTGTCGTCGAGCACCACTTCGTCGAGATAGACGTTCTCCGCACCGCACAGCGCGCAGGGCTTGTCGAAGCTCTGGATTTCAAAGGGGTGATCCTCGAAATCGAGGCTGACGACTTCCGTATAGGGCGGCACCGCATAGATGCGCTTCTCGCGGCCGGCGCCGAACAGCTGGAGCGCCTCCGACATGTGCATCTTCGGATTGTCGAATTTCGGCGTCGGCGACGGATCCATAACGTAACGGCCCTCGACCTTCACCGGATAGGCATAGGTTGTCGCGATATGGCCGTTCTTGGCGATGTCCTCGTAGAGCTTGACATGCATCAGGCCATACTCTTCCAGCGCATGCATCTTGCGCGTCTCGGTCTCGCGCGGCTCGAGGAAGCGCAAGGGTTCCGGGATCGGCACCTGGTAGACGAGCGTCTGGCCTTCCGTCAGCTTTTCCTCGGGAATGCGGTGGCGCGTCTGGATGATCGTCGCCTCGCGCGTCTTCGTCGTCACCGCCACATTGGCGACCTTCTGGAAGAAGGCGCGGATAGAGACGGCGTTGGTCGTATCATCCGCCCCCTGGTCGATGACCTTCAGCACATCCTCGGGGCCGAGGATCGCGGCCGTCACCTGCACGCCGCCGGTGCCCCAGCCATAGGGCATGGGCATTTCGCGCGAGGCGAAAGGCACCTGATAGCCGGGGATGGCGATCGCTTTTAGGATCGCACGGCGGATCATGCGTTTCGTCTGCTCGTCGAGATAGGCGAAATTGTAGGTTGCCAGTTCTGCCGTGCTCATTCTGCGGCCTCCGGAAGATCGGTGTCGATGTTGTGCGCGGCCTCGTATTCGCGCCGCATGCGGCGCACGAGGTCGAGTTCGGCCTGGAAATCCACGTAATGCGGAAGCTTCAGGTGCTCGACGAAGCCGGTCGCCTGCACGTTGTCGGAATGGGAGATGACGAATTCCTCGTCCTGCGCCGGCGCGACGATATCCTCGCCGAACTCATCGGCGCGCAGCGCCCGGTCGACCAGCGACATGGCCATGGCCTTGCGCTCGCTCTGGCCGAAGACGAGGCCGTAGCCACGGGTGAACTGGGGCGGGTTCTTCGCCGAGCCCTTGAACTGCGCGATCATCTGGCATTCGGTGATCTGGATGCGGCCGAGCGAGACGGCAAAGCCGAGCTCCGGCATGTCCAGCTCCACCTCGACCTCGCCGATGCGCACTTCGCCCACGAAGGGATGGGTGCGGGCATAACCGCGCTGCGTGGAATAGCCGAGCGCGAGCAGAAAGCCTTCGTCGCCACGGGCGAGCGCCTGCAAGCGCAAGTCGCGGGCCATAGGAAATTCCAGCGGCTCGCGGGTGATGTCGCCGGCGACGTGGCCATCAGGCATGTCGCCGTCATCCTCGACCAGGCCTTCGCCGGCCAGAATGTCGGAGACGCGCATGACGGGCTCGCCGGCCTCATCACGCTCCAGCGGGGCGTCAACCGCGTCGTCTGTCAGAAGCGACGGATCGAGCAGGCGGTGCGTGTAATCGAAGGTCGGGCCGAGCAACTGGCCGCCCGGCAGGTCCTTGTAAGTCGCCGAGACGCGGCGTTCGACAAGCATCTCGCCGGTCTCGACCGGCTTGGAATAACCGAAGCGCGGCAGCGTCGTGCGGTAGGCGCGCAGGATGAAGATTGCCTCGATCATGTCGCCCCGTGCCTGCCGGACGGCAAGTGCGGCAAGCGAACGGTCGTAGAGCGAGGCCTCCGCCATCACGCGGTCGACGGCAAGGCCGAGCTGGGCGACGATCTGCTCGATGCCGATGGCCGGCAGTGAACGGTCGCCGCGTCGGCGGTCGGCGAGAAGGCGGTGAGCGTTGGAGATGGCGGCTTCGCCACCCTTGACGGCAACGTACATGGTTACACCTCCTTCACGCTGATAACGGTGGTGCGCGGCAGGCAGACGATCCTGTCGCCGGCAACGAGGATCAGGTCGACGCCGCGCGGGAATTTCTGGCGGTTTTCCGCCCAGAACTGCGGGAACATGTCGGGTAGGCCGACCGGCGCGATTTCCTCCTGTGTGCGGATGCCCGGCCCCTTCAGGACGAGTGGGCGGCCGCCTTCGAAGGCCTCGATTTCGACGACCAGCGTCGTGGAACGGTCCGGATATTCCTGCGTGCCCTGCGCGAAGAGGCAGAAATTCGGCAGCATCGCGCCCTTCTCGATGAAGGCGAAGCGGGCGTTCTGGCGTTCTTCCGCCAGCACCGCGCCGGCATTGAAGGCAAGCCAGCCGGGCAAGGCGGAGGCGGCGAGCGCCGGCGTCAGCCAGACGGCGGTATCGTGATCGCAGAGCGTCAGCGCGATGGCACCGGCGGCCGGCGTCAGCGGCTTGGGCGGCGCGACGGTTGCGGCGATATCGCCGATCGTGCCCGGACGGGCCATGCAATCCATCATCGTGCGGAAGACGGCCTGGGCCTGGAAGACCGGCTCCTGAAAACCGCCGGCAAAGGCGAGTGTATCCAACGACATCAGTCCTCTCCGCGAACCATGGTGAAGAAATCGACGCGGGTGGCCGCCGTCTGGCGGGCCTTTTCAGCGTCCTCATCAGCAATGCGTGCCGCAATTGCCGAAAGCAGCGCCTCCACCTCGGCCCTGTGGGCCGGCTGCTGGAAGAGGGCATCGAAGATCGCCGAAAGCCGGGCCTTGGCACCATCCGTGCCGAGCGCCTGGCTGTGGCCGACCGTGCCATCCGTAAGGCGGATGCTGGCGCGGCTCACCGTCGCCTCCCCGAGATTGAACGGCGCACCGCCGCCGCCGATGCGGCCGCGCACCATGACGAGACCCGTTTCCGGCCCGCGCACCGGCTGCACGACCGGCTTGTCCGCCAGCACGTCGAATGCCGCCTGCAACTCGGCCCGGCTTGCCTTGGCAAGCAGGCCCATCGCCCTCTGCCGGTCCGCCGCCGTGCCCTTCGCGGTGGCCCCGGTCCTTTTTTCCATTGATGCCATTGCCTCATCTCCAAATGTCTATTAATCTAGACAACCGAACATCTAAGTCTTGTCTTAATCGGCCGGAATGACAAGGGTGTGACAGCGGACGATATCGCGGGGGCGAAAAAATGGTGGAACGGCAATCGGGCGTGGCGCTCTGGCGGCAGATCGCCGACCGCATGCGCCTTGCGATCAACAATGGCGATTTCGACGAAACCGGCATGATGCCGCCGGAAATGGTGCTCGCCGCCCGCTTCGGCGTGAACCGCCACACGGTGCGCAGCGCCATGGCGGCGCTTGCGGAAGAAGGCATCGTTCGCCCCATCCAGGGCATCGGCACCCGCATCGAGCGGCGCGACCGGCTGCGTTTTCCGATTTCAAAGCGCACGCGCTTTTCGCAGGGCCTCGGCAATCAGGCACGCGATATCGAGGGCAGGATGCTGGAGGCGGCAACCGAGGTTGCGCCATCGATCGTGGCCGAAGCCCTCGGACTCCCTATCGGCACGCTCTGTGTGCGCATGGAAACCGTCAACAGTGCCGACAAGCGCCCAATCTCGCGCGCGACGCACTATTTCCCGGCGGACCGTTTCGGCGAGATCGGCGGGATTTTCGAGCGGACCCGCTCCATCACCGCGGCCTTCCGCGAGCTCGGCGTCACAGACTATGTGCGCCGCTCGACGGAAATCTCGGCCATCCACGCCGAGGGCGACGATATCAGGCACCTGAAGCTTTCGCCCGGCGCGATCATCCTCGTCGCGACAGCCGTCAATACCGACCTTGCGGGAACGCCGATCCAGTTTTCCCGCACCCGCTTCGCTGCCGACCGTGTCAAGCTGACGGTGGAGCCCGAAGACTAGGCCGGCTTGCGGCAGCAGAGAATGAAGCGACGATAAAGCAGCGTGCGCAGCCTGTTGCGCAGGTCCGCCGTCCGCTACTGTGCTCTGGCGATCGGCGCATGGGAGCCGATCGTCACACCGCGGAAACCGGCCGTCTCCAGCAAAGGCAGTACGCGTTCGACCGTCAGCCCGTCGCCAAAGGGCAGGCGCTGCATGATACTGGAATGCCGGTCACCCATCGCACCGTCATAATGCGGGTCGGTTCCGATAAACCGATCGAGCACCGCGATGGCGCGGCTCGCCAGCCGTCCAAGCCGTGTCGGGGCGGCCCAGTCGCCATCGAAGAACAGCAGCGTACCGCCCGGTTTCAGCACGCGGTGCCATTCCGCAAAGGCCTGCTCAGGCGTCGTCAGCGTCCATACGAGGTGGCGGCAGACGATGGCATCATAGCTTTCGTCCGGCTCCATGGGGTTTTCCGCATCGGCGAGCAGAAAGCGAAGACCCTTCGCCCCCGCATGTTTCCTGCGCGCCACCGACAGCATAGCCTCCGAAAAATCGAGCGCCGTCACATCGTGGCCGAGTGACAGCAACAGGCGTGTCACCTCCCCCGTACCGCAGGCAAGCTCCAGCACACGGCGCGGCTCCGGTCCCAGATGCTCGCGGATCGCCGCCGCCCAGGCGTCGAATTCCGGCCCTTCGGGAATGCGGTGACCGAAGGCGAGATCGAAGGTTTGCGAGCGGCGGGACCAGTAGTCGCGGATGTCTTCCTTGAGGTGATCGTTGGAGAGCGTGCCGTGCATTACATGCCCTCGTTCGCCACGAGTTTCAGCCGCGGCGGCCGCGGCTCCGGGCGGCGATAGCGGATGAAGCAGCCACCGGCGCTGTCGCGCTCCACATCCACGGTGACGCCAAAAACCTCCAGCAGGCGCTGCGGCTCCAGCACCTTGGCCGGCGTGCCCAGTGCCACGATGCGCCCGCCCTGCATGACGGCGATGCGGTCGCAGAACATGGCGGCGTGGTTGAGATCGTGCAGGGCGGCGACGACGGTCAGCTCCTGCTCGCGCACCAGCTGGAGCAGGCTGATCTGGTGGCCGATATCGAGATGGTTGGTCGGTTCGTCGAGCAGCAGGATCGGCGATTGCTGGGCGAGCGCCCGGGCGATATGCAGCCGCTGGCGCTCACCGCCTGACAGCGTGTGCCAGAGCCGGCCGGCGAAATGCGCCATGTCGACCTCCTCCAGCGCCCGGTCGACGATGGCGTCATCGGTCCGCGACCAGGGGGTGAGCGCGCCGAGATAGGGTGTGCGGCCGAGTTCGACGGCCTGGCGCGCGGTGATGCGCTCGGTGGTTTCCGCCTGCTGCTCGACAAAGGCGATGCGCCGGGCAACGGCCTGGCGGCCATGATCCGAAAGCGGCCTGCCGTCGAGCAGGACGGCACCGGCCTGCGGCTTGCGAATGCCTGACATCAGCGACATCAGGCTCGTCTTGCCCGAGCCGTTCGGGCCGATGATGCCGAGGAATTCGCCGGGGCGCACGTCGAGCGAGACATCCGACAGGATGGTCGCGCCACCGGCCGACCAGTGCAGGTTTTTGGCGGACAACGTCACAGGGCCGATCTCCTCTGGCTGAGGATGAGCGCGAAGGCCGGCGCGCCGAACAGCGCTGTGATGACGCCGATGGGCAGGACCTGGCCGGGAATGATGACACGCGACAGCACGTCCGCCGCGATCATGAAGATGGCGCCGATCAGCGCCGAGGCCGGCAGAAGCAGGCCGTGCCGCACGCCGACGACCATGCGCGCGGCATGGGGAATGACGAGGCCGACAAAGCCGATCGAGCCGACGATGGAGACCATGGTCGCCGTCATCAGCGCGGAAATGGCGATCAGCACGACATAGACCCGGCGCACGGGAATGCCGAGCGAGGCGGCCGATTCTGTGCCGAAGGTGAAAGCATCGAGCGCACGGGCATGCCACAGGCAGACGAGAAGGCCGAGGATCGCCGCCGGCAGCGCGAGCCACACATCCGGCCAGCGCACGCCGGAGAGATTGCCGAGCAGCCAGAACATGATGCCGCGCGCCTGCTCCGCACTCGCCGCCTTGGTGACGATGAAGGACGTGAGCGCATTGAAGAGCTGCGAGCCGGCAATGCCGGCGAGAATGATCGCGCTCGTGCCGCGCCCGGCGCGCAAGGCGAGCGCGCTGACAAGGCCGAAGGCGACGAGCGCGCCGAGGAAGGCGCCGGCCGGCAGCGTCAGGGCACCGGCGCCGATGCCGAGGATCGCCACGCTGACGGCACCGGTCGAGGCGCCGGCGGAAATGCCGAGGATGTAGGGATCGGCCAGCGCATTGCGCAGCAGCGATTGCAGGATGACGCCGCAGAGTGCCAGCGCCGAACCGCAGCAAGCCGCGACCATCGCCCGGCTCAGCCGGTAGTTCCAGATGATGCCTTCGTCGATCGGCTCCAGCGGGTAGCCGGCATGCCAGAGCCGGTTTGCCACCGTCTTCGCCACCACGTCGAGCGGGATCGCCGTCTCGCCGACGGCGGCCCCGACGCCGAGCGCCAACAGCAGGAGGAGGAGCGCCGTGAAAACGGCGCCCGTCCGAAGCACGATGGGGCGATCGGAGATCACTTGGCGAGACCAGCCTTTTCGATTGCATCGGCCAGACGCTCGATGCCCTCGATGGTTCGGATCGTCGGGTTCATCGCCTGGGCGTCCATGTCGAAGACATGGTTGCTCTTCACCGCCGGCATGAGGCCCGCGACCGGATCGGTCTTCAGGAAGTCGAGCTTCGCCTCGAGGCTGTCGAGCGGATAGCGGCGGCGCTCCATCGAGCCGGCGACGATCATGGTCGGTGCGGCCTTGGCGATGGTCTCCCAGCCGACCGTCGGCCATTCGTCCTCGGTCTTGATGATGTTTTCGATGCCGAGCGCCGACATGATGTAACCCGGCGCGCCGTTCTTGCCGGCGACATAGGGATCGGCATCGGCAGCGCTGGAGAACCAGAAGACGGCGGAGAGCTTGTCCTTGGCGGCGGCGACCTTGGCGCGGGCAGCCTCCTCACGCGCCTTCAGCGCGGCAACGACCTCTTCGCCCTTGTCCTGGATATCGTAGATCTGCGCCATCTCGCGGATCTCCTGATAAACCAGCTCCATGGTGAAGACCTGGTGGCGCACGCCGTCGCTGGCCGCGCTGTTCTCCTTGCCGACGCAATCGGCCGGCGAGGTATAGACGGGAATGCCGAGTTCCTCGAACTGCTCGGGCTTGGCGACGACACCTTCCGGGCCGACCTGCCACTGGAACTGCACCGTGACGATATCCGGCTTCTTGGCGAGCACGCTTTCGAAGCTCGGCTCGTTGTCGGCGAGACGATCGATCTTCACATTGACGTCCTCATAGCCCTTGAGGACCGGGCCGACCCAAAGTGCGGTGCCCACCACCTTGTCGGCGAGGCCGAGCATGTAGAGGATTTCGGTCGAACTCTGGCCGATCGAGACGGTCTTCGTCGGCGCCTTCTGGAAGGTGACCGGTCGGCCGCAGTTTTGCAGCGTAAGCGGATACTGCGTCGCGGCGGCCTGGGCCGTGCCGGAAGCGATGAGGGTCACTGCGCCGGCAAGGGCGGAAACGAGGGATGCGGCACGCAGGGCCGCGGCAAATAGGGTCATGGATTTCTCCCGGAGAGTGAAGGCGTGCGGGCTCAGCCAATGGACCACGAAGGGCGCACCGAATGCGGTCGGGAGAAAACGAAGGGAGGTCTGCCGCGGGCGGCAGTCGGGCTCGTCATGGCGTCTCCTGTTCCGGGCTTCCCCGCCCGTGACTTGGATTCTCGAGTGCGCGACAAGCAGCACTCTCGGCTCTGACGGCAGGTCTCCTGGCTCACGGATATCTGCTGCCTGTCTGCCTTCCCGCGCGAAATGCGCAGTGGCATGACGCCAAACGCGTCACGAGGACAGGCGGCAATCCGCCTACAGTTGCGGGGGCAGCCACGGAATGGGTCCCTGTTGGGTCGTCCGCACCGTGTTCCCTATTAATCCCCTGGGAGTCATCCTTCGGGGAACCGTCGTCCCATCCTTAATCCGCACCGTTCGGTGGCGTCAAGATGACGGTGACAATCAGCTTTCGAAATCCCCGAAGACGTCCTGAAGGTGCGTCAGCCGGTCGACGCGCTCGCTCACCTCGTCGCCCATTTCGACGATGACGTTGCTGAGCATCAGATCCATCACCGCCGTCATGGTCGCGGCACCATCCCACAGCGGCCCGTGCGAGCCGGGCACGATGAGACAGATATCGGAGACTTCAGGACCCCAGGGGCAGAATTCATCGGTCAGCAGCACGACCTTTACGCCGGCACGCCGGGCCTCCAGCGCGAGCGGCCGGGCCTTGGCGGCAAAGCGGCGCACGTCGTGCAGGAAAAGCAGCCGCCCCTCGACGGAGCCGTCGAGCACTTCGGCATAGGTGCCGTTCACGCCATCGACGAACTGCACGCGCGGGCGCGTATAGGAAAGCTGGCTTGCGAAATATTGCGCGATGCCGCGCACGTTCTGATAGGCGGCGACATAGACCTCCGTCGCGCCGATCAGCGCGTCGATCGTCTGCTGCCATTCCGGCGCGGTGGTGAGGGCATAGATCTGGCCGAGATTGTCGATCTGCTGCTGGATGAGGCCGGCGAGCAGCTTGCCGTCCTTGCGGTCCTGCTCCAGGCGTCCGACCTGCCCTTTCACTTGCCAGGCGGGGTTGGAACTGCCGCGGCGCAGCTCGCTCTTCAACTCGTCGAGCCCGTCGAAGCCCATACGGCGCAGATAGCGGCCGATGGTCATGGGGGAAAGTTCGAGACGCTGGGCGATGGAGCGCGCCGTCTCGAACGGCAGTTCGGAAAGGTTGCGCTCGATATAGTGGGCGATCAGCTTGTCGGATTTGGACCGCCTGAGGTCGTCGGACTGAACGAGCTTCAGAATGCGTTTCGACACGTCGCCCCTCTCCTCGAAATCCCGCCCGTCCAAAGACGGGCGGGTATCAACCGCACTCACGCCGGGCTCATTGGGCCGTCTTGACCCGCGTCCAGACACGGTCCACCTGACGCAAAGCCGGGCCCAGATCCTCGAATATCTGGAGACGCGCCATCGTCTCGGCTGGCGGGTTGATTTCCTTGCTATTCCTGATCTTTTCCGTGGTCAATTCCCGCGCCGGCACATTGGCGGTGCCGTTGGTCTGCTGCGAGACGTTAAGGGCGACGATTTCCGGGCGCGTGTAGAACTGCAGGAACTTAATCGCGTTGTCCTTGTTCGGCGCGGTCTTCAGTACGCAGATGTCCTCCTGGTACATGGTCGCCCCCTCTTCGGGGATCACGTAGCCCAGGTCCTTCTCATTGGCGAAGATATCCACCATCGCGCCGACGAAGGCATGACCGGCGGCGACGTCGCCCGCCTGCACCATCGGGCGTTCGTCATAGGTGAAGGCCGCCACGTCGGGCTTCATGGCGATGATCGTGTCTGCCGCCTGCTGCAGCTCCGCCGGATCCGTCGAATTGATCTTGTGGCCGTTCAGGATAAGGCCGACCGCCAGAACCTCACGCATGTCGTCGAGCAAAGTGAATTTCAGGCCCTTGGCCTTCACCGTCGCGATCAGGTCCTTCCAGCCCGTGATATCCTTGCCGAGCACCTTGCGGTTGTACATGATACCGACCGAGCCCCAGGCATAGGGCAGGCAATATTCGCCGTTCGGGTCGCTCTTGGCGCGCAGGAACGTCGGATCGATGTTCTTGAAGCCTTCATACTGGTTGATGTCGGTCTTTTCCAGAAGATCGAGCTTGGCCATGATGTCCTGCATGTGCACGGACGGGAAGACGATGTCGTAACCCGTAGCGCCGCCCTGGATCTTGGCCAGCATTTCCTCGTTGGAGGAATAGGTCGAGAGGTTGACCTTGATCTTGGTCTCCTCTTCGAACTTCTTCAAAACCTCCGGATTGATATATTCGCCCCAGTTGTAAACGTTGAGCTCGGCGGCGCTGGCCATGCCCGTCGTGGCCATGAGCACGGCGAGCGAGAAAGCGGCGCGGCGAAAGCCGGACAGACCGGCATCATGCGATTTCGGCATCGATAGTCTCCTCTGATGGTTCGGCCCGTCGTGGCCCCGGCGCTTTCCTTTGCGCCGTCTTCCCGTCCCGGCTTCTTTTCGGCCGTTGACTTGGATGAACAAATGGTATCCAGATATCGAAATCGCACAAGCGTTATTTTTATAACATTAATGGGGAACGACGATGCGAGATTCCATAGTCCGCCTGGAAAAGGCGGCGAAGGCCTTTGCCACGCCCGAGGGACAGACCGTGACGGCGCTCGACGCAATCGACCTCGATGTCAGCCGAAACGAATTCCTGACGCTGCTCGGGCCTTCAGGCTGCGGCAAGACCACCCTGCTCCAGGCGATCAGCGGCTTCGTCCAGCTCGATGGCGGGCGCATCCTGATCGATGGCGAGGACATGACCGACCGGCCACCCTACCGCCGCCCGGTCAACACGGTGTTCCAGAACTATGCGCTCTTCCCGCATATGACGGTGGGTGAAAATACCGGCTACGCGCTTGAGGTCGCCGGCGTCGCGAAAGCGGAGCGCACGAAGCGCGTCGGTGACGCGCTGCGCATGGTCGGGCTCGAGGGCATGGAGGGCCGCAAGCCCCGCCAACTTTCCGGCGGCCAGCAGCAGCGCGTGGCGCTCGCCCGCGCCATCATCGCCCGGCCGAAGCTGCTCCTGCTCGACGAACCGCTGTCGGCGCTCGACAAGAACCTGCGTCAATCCATGCAGATCGAGTTGAAGACGCTGCAGCACGAACTCGGCATCTCCTTCATCTTCGTGACGCATGACCAGCAGGAAGCCCTGACCATGTCGGACCGTGTCGCCGTGCTCTCGGGCGGCCGCATCCAGCAGCTCGACACACCGCGCGTCCTCTACGACCAGCCGAAGAACAGTTTCGTCGCCACCTTCGTCGGCGCCAGCAACCTCTTCGAGGGCGAGGCCGGCAGCGGACAACTCGTCACCAAGGACGGTCTTTCCATTTCCCATGGACGGCCGGGCGCGACGGGCGCGGCGACTGCCCTCATCCGCCCCGAACAGTTTTTCA
Source organism: Shinella sp. M31 (assembly GCF_049199205.1). Classification (NCBI taxonomy): domain Bacteria; kingdom Pseudomonadati; phylum Pseudomonadota; class Alphaproteobacteria; order Hyphomicrobiales; family Rhizobiaceae; genus Shinella; species Shinella sp. M31. The sequence continues at coordinate 14,484 of NZ_JBLZPH010000072.1, forward strand.
TCGCCCAGACCGGCGACAGCGCGCCGGGCCTCGACGTCGATCTCGAACAGATCGTGTTCGTCGGTTCCACCTTCGAACTGTTCGGCCGGACAGCGACCGGCCGGCGCGTCATCGCGGAAATCCCCGCCATGCGGCGCAGCCTCGTCGGCGAAATCGAGCAATCGCGCCGCGCGCGCCTCGCCTATGATCCCGCCGCCGTGCACCTCCTTCCGGCGGAGGCGGCCTGACATGACGTCGATTGCCTTTCGCCGCCGCGCCCAGCTGACCGTCCTGCTTGGGCCGGTCTCGCTATTCCTGGCGGTCTTCTTCCTCGGCCCGCTCGCCATCATGATCGTGACGAGTTTCCTCGCCCCCGGCCTTTACGGCGGGGTGGAGTGGACTTGGTATCCGCACAATTACGGTCGCATCCTCGGCTTCGCCGACCCGATGTTCGAGGATTTCGATCCGATCTACATCGCGATTTTCCTGCGCTCGCTGAAGATCGCGGCAATGACGGTCGTGGCAGCGCTGCTCGTCTGCTATCCGGCCGCCTTCCGCATCAGCCGGCTCTCCGACCGCTGGAAGAATTTCTGTCTGTTCCTGATCACGCTGCCCTTCTTCACCAGCCTGATCGTGCGGCTGTTCGTCTGGGTGCTGATTCTCCGCCCGACCGGCCTCGCCAATGAGGTGCTGATCGGCACCGGCGTCGTCAGCCGCCCGCTCGACCTGATCTACACGGACGGAGCGATCATCCTTGGCATGGTCTATGTCTTCATCCCCTTCATGTTCATGCCGGTCTATGCCAGCGTCGAAAAACTCGACTGGACGCTGGTGCGCGCCTCGCTCGATCTCGGCGCCGGGCCGATCCGCACTTTCCTGCGCATCATCCTGCCGCTGACGGCGCCGGGCATCGCCGGCGGCGCGGTCATCGTCTTCATCCCCGCGCTCGGCAATTTCGTCGTGCCGGCCATTCTCGGCGGCGCGAAGGTCATGATGCTCGGCAATCTCATCGAGCAGCAGTTCCTCGCCGCGCGCAACTGGCCCTTCGGCGCGGCGCTCGCCATGATGGTCATGACCGTCATGCTGGTGCTGCTCTTCATCCACGTCGTCGTTTCCGGCCGTCGCGGCTTCGACCCCGCGACCGGACATTGAGGAGAGCGGCCATGAAGATTTTCGCCACGCTGGCCCGCGGCAGCCTGATTGCCTATACCGTGCTGTTCTTCGCCTTCATTTACATTCCGCTCGCGCTGATCGCCGTCTATTCGTTTAACGCGAACCCGGTCAACATGATGACCTGGACCGGCTTCACCACCGAATGGTACGCCCAGGTCCTCGGCTTCAAGACGAAGATTTCGGAAAACGCGCTCTACCTGGAATCCACCAGCCAGCTCGTCGAGGCGCTCTGGAACAGTCTGATCATCGCCACCTCCACCACGGCGATCGCCACCGTGCTCGGCACGGCCATGGCCATCGCACTCTACCGGTTCGATTTCTTCGGACGGCGCTTCTACCGCACCGTCATGTTCATGCCGATGCTGATGCCCGATATCGTGCTCGGCATCGCGCTCCTGATCTTCTTCGTCAATTCCGGTATCAATCTCGGCCTGAAGACGATCATCATCGGCCAGTGCACCTTCCTGATCTCCTATGTCTTCATCGTCGTCACCGCCCGGCTCGCCGGCATGGACCGCACGCTGGAGCACGCCTCGGCCGATCTCGGTGCCAACGAATGGACGACCTTCCGCAAGGTGGTATTTCCGCAGCTCCTGCCCGGCATCGTCGGCGGCGCGCTGCTCGCCTTCATCATCTCGATGGACGACCTCGTCATCACCTATTTCATCGCCGGCGTCGATGTGACGACGCTGCCGATGTTCATCTTCGCCATGCTCCGGCGCGGCATCAAGCCGGAGATCAACGCCATCGCCGTGATGATGCTGACGTTCTCCTTCCTCATCGCCTCGCTCGGCCTCTACCTTCGCTCCCGGCAGAAATGATTATGACCCAGACGACAAAACCCCGCGCCCGCGCGCTCGGCCTGCCCTTCACCGGCCGCACCGGCCCGCTCAATGCCATCACCGATGTCGAGGGCATCGCCGTCGGCTTCCAGACCATCCGCGAAGAAACCCCGCGCCCCGGCCGAAAGCTCCCGGTGCGTACCGGCGTCACCGCCATCCTGCCGCATAGCGAAAGCGAAACGCCCGTGCCCGTTTATGCCGGCGTGCATCGCTTCAACGGCAATGGCGAAATGACCGGCACGCACTGGATCGAGGATGGCGGCGCCTTCCTCGGCCCGGTCATGATCACCAACACCCACGGTGTCGGCATCACCCATCACGCGACCATCCGCTGGATGCTGGAGCGCTACCCCTCGACCTACGATATCGGCGATTTCCTCTGGCTGATGCCCGTCATCGCCGAGACCTATGACGGGGCGCTGAGCGACATCAACGGCATGCCGGTGACGGAAGCGGACGCCCGCGCGGCCCTCGACAATCTCTCGCTCGGCCCCGTTTCCGAAGGCAATTGCGGCGGCGGTACCGGCATGATCACCTACGGCTTCAAGGGCGGCACTGGCACCTCGTCGCGCGTCGTCCCGTACGGCGACAGGGACTATACGATCGGCACACTGGTGCAGGCCAATCACGGCCAGCGCGACTGGCTGACGGTCTGCGGCGTGCCTGTCGGCAAACACTTGCTGGACAATACCCCGCAAAGCCAGCTTAAGGAGCGCGGCTCAATCATCGTCGTTATCGCGACCGATCTGCCGATGATGCCGCATCAGCTGAAGCGCCTCGCCCGCCGCGCCGCGATCGGCATCGGCCGCAACGGCACGCCCGGCGGCAACAATTCCGGCGATATCTTCCTCGCCTTTTCCACGGCCAATCCGCAGCCTATGGCGCACCGCGCCCCGCCGCGGCTCGCCATGGAGATGGTCAATGATGAATATCTCGACCCCGTCTATGCCGCGGCGGTCGACAGCGTGGAGGAAGCGGTGGTCAACGCCATGCTGGCGGCGGAAAGCGCTGGTGGCACGCAGCACGACCGCCTACGCGTCGAGGCCATAGACCACGACGCGCTGATGGCTGTCATGCAGCAATATGGCCGGCGCTAAACGCGCCGGCCCTTCAGATCAGTTCGCAGTGCCGTCAGGCGTGACCTTCTGGCTGTCGCCGCCGGTGCCGGACTGCTGCGTCGGAGAGCGGTCCGTCGGCACGGTCTGACCGCCGCCGGGCACGCTGTTGTCGATCGTGTCCTGGGTCGGCTCGCCGCTGGTGGTGGAGGAGGTCTGCGTCGCATCGACAGGCGCGGACGGATCGATGCGTTCGCCGAAGATTTCCACCGCACCCCACGCGATCAGCGCCAGCGCAAGACTGATGCCGAGCACTTTCAGCACCGGCCGGCCGGGGCCGCCCTGCCGGGTCTCGCGGGCCGAATAATCCTTGCGGATGGGATCGTGTGTGCGGGTGATCGGATCGCCGCGTTCGTCTTGCTGATGGGTCATGAATGACACTCCCTGAAATGGAACTCAGGGACGAAACTTGTAGATGAGATAAAAAGTTCCTCAGTCCTCCGCCGGCCCGTCCAACCCCAGCGCTTCAAGCAGCCGGCGCTGGCGCAGCAAGAGATGGGTCAGCGCCGCGACGTCGCCATGAGCCGGCTGGTGCGTCATGCCCTCGTCCACCGCCTCGGCGATCGCCTCGAACGTATCGGCGATCTCGCGGGAAATGCCGTTGAGCTCGGCAAACCGCGGATCGACCGCCGCCGCCGCCAGCGTTGCCGTCGTCACGCGTCCGATGCCGTGCGGCACCTTCGACCCTGCATCGGCATAGCTTTCGGGAAGATCGCCCTTGAGGTTCGTCACCCTCCGGAAACGGATGACATCGATGATCTGGTCCACCGCCTGGCAGGCGCCGGCCACCCGCGAGGGATGATCCGTATCGGCGGCGGCATGGGGCAGCAGTTCAAGCTTTTCCGGATGGCGCTCGGCCAGTTTCAGATAGGGCAGCATCGGGCCGCTCAGCGCGCCGCTCGTCGCGTTCCGGAAGAGATCGGCATCGATGGCCGCATGGCGCACCTGCCCCGAGGCCAGCGCCCGGTCGAGGGTGGCCGTATCCACCACTTCGCCGCGGTCGTAGTTCACGATGACGGCGCCGCGGTTCATCGCCGCCATCACCGCCTCGCCGACCATGCCGGCATTGGCATGGATCCGCGTCGCCTCGTCCAGCCGCCCGAGGCCGACATGCACGGAGAGCACGTCCGCCCCCTCGGCCGCCTCCACCGGTGAAGCCGCATAATCGAAGCCCTCCGCCTCGATCCATTGCCGGTGCCTCGGCCGGGCATAGATCGTCACAAGCATACCGAAGGCCTGGGCGAGCCGGGCCACCTCGCGGCCGATATTGCCGTAGCCGAGCACCGCCATGCGACGGCCCTCGAGCTTGGCGGTCGGGTAGGATTTGAGGTCGCGGCCGGTATCGAAACCACCTGTCGCCACGCGCGCATGCAGTTCTGCGACCGGCAGGTCCGGCGCTACCTTCAGGATCGCCTTCATCACCATCTGCGCCGTGGCGCGGCTGTTGATGCCGGGCGTGTTCATCAAGGGGGCAGCACCACCGTCGCCATTGCCGCCGCCCCAGGAGGCCGAGCCCATATTGCCGGTGCCGGCACCGATGCGCACGCCGCCGAGTGGAAAGATCGCCTGTTTGGGAATGAAGGTCGCCGCCGCGATCAGCGCGTCGTAGCGACCGTCCGCCGTCTGGGCGATGATTTCGGCCTCGGCGCTCAGATCCGGCTGGTAGAAGAAATGCAGGCCCGGCGGCAGCGTCTCGCGCTGATAGGCACCTTCATGAAAGGTGCCGCCCTTCGCCTCGATATGGGCGCGCACCTCGCCCGGATCGGGCTTGCCGTCCGCGTCGAAGCGCAGGCCGACGAGATCGGCGATCAGGATTTTATAGGCACGCTGCGGGTCGTCCAGCCGTCCGTCCGAAACCGTGTGATCGTCCTGCATGGCGCCCTCCCTCGCTGCCATTTTCGTAGGCGAGTTTTGCGGATGGGGCAAGGCAAGACGCAGGCCTTGAAAACGATCGAAGCGCCGCCACCGCCGATAAATCAATGGAAATCGCGGGATTTGACGCGGATCGCCTCCACTTGGCCCGCATCATTCCCAGCGGTGGCGCCGCGCCGGCCGATCGTGGCGAAATCGGCGGACAGATCGGTGAGATGCTGCACGACGAGATGCACCACCTCCCCCTCCCGCTGAATGTAGCCTTTCACGCCGATCATCGGCGCGCCCATCACGATGGGGCGATAGGCGAGAAAGACCTTGCGCCAGACGACAAGGTTGGCGATCCCCGTCTCGTCCTCGATCGTCACGAAGATGACGCCCTTGGCCGAGCCCGGCCGCTGGCGCACGAGCACGATACCCGCCGTTTCCACCTTCTGCCGGTCACGCAGCCCGATCGCTTGCGCGCAGGGGAGGATGCGCCGCCGTTGAAGGCTTTCCCGCAAAAAGCTGACCGGATGGGCCCGCAGCGTCAGGCCGACATGGCCGTAATCCTCCACCACCTCGTTGCCGGCCGTCATGGGGCGCAGCGCAACGGCGGGCTCGTCCAGTTCCGCGATCACCGCCTTTTCCCGCCTTGCAGCCGCCGTGAAAAGCGGCAACGGCTCGTCGCGCAACGCGCGGATCGCCCAGAGCGCCTCGCGCCGGGCCAAGCCGAGCGAGGGTCGAAACGCATCGGCCTCGGCTAATTCAACGAGCGTCGCAGCCGGCAGCTCGGAACGCCGCCAGAGATCATCCACCGAGACAAAAAGGCTCGCGGACCGTTCGGCAAAGAAGCGGTCCAAGGCCTTGCTGTTCAACCCCTTGACCATACATAGACCAAGGCGCACGGCAAAGCGTCCCTTCTCATCCATGGGCTCCAAAGTGCAGTCCCATCGGCTCTCGTTGATGCAGACAGGCCGCACTTCAACGCCGTGCTCCTGCGCATCACGCACGATCTGCGCCGGAGCATAAAAACCCATCGGCTGAGAGTTGAGCAAAGCCGCGCAGAAGATTTCCGGATGATGGCGTTTCATCCAGGCCGAGGCGTAGGCGATAATGGCAAAACTGTAGGCATGGCTTTCCGGGAAGCCATAAGAGCCGAAGCCTTCGAGCTGTTTGCACATGCGTTCGGCGAATTCCAACGGATAGCCATTCTTCGTCATGCCGGCGATCAGTTCATCCCGAAATTTGTCAACGCCCCCGGTCTGCTTGAAGGTTGCCATAGCACGGCGCAGCTGGTCCGCCCTTCCTGCCGTAAAGCCCGCGCCGACGATAGCGACCTGCATAGCCTGCTCTTGGAACAAAGGAATTCCCAAAGTCTTCTGCAAAACGGCCTTGAGTTTTTCGTCATCTGGATAGTCTGGCACCTCCACACCCTGCCTGCGGCGCAGATAGGGATGCACCATATCGCCCTGAATCGGTCCAGGCCGAACGATCGCCACCTGGATGACGATGTCGTAAAACTCCTTAGGCTTGAGGCGCGGCAGCATGGACATCTGCGCCCGACTTTCGATCTGAAAGGTGCCGAGTGTATCGGCTCTGGAAATCATCTCGTAGGTCGGCTTGTCATCCAGTTCGATATTCCAGAGCTCCTTGCTGATCCCCTTTAGATCTTTCAAATATTCGAACGCCCGCCGCATGCAGGAAAGCATGCCAAGCGCCAGAACATCCACCTTCATGAATTCCAGGAACTCGACGTCATCCTTGTCCCATTCGATGACCTGCCGGTTGTCCATCGCTGCCGGCTCTATCGGCACGAGGTCGTCCAGGCGGTCGCGCGTCAAAACGAAACCACCCGGATGCTGGGAAAGATGCCGCGGCACGCCGGTCAATTGCCGGGAAAGCTCCACCAGCAGCCGTAAGCGCCGGTCATCGACATTGAACCCGATGTCTTTGATTTCAGCCTTTGGAATGTCGTTCGACCAGCCCCAGACCTGTGACGACAATCCCTTCAGTACATCTTCCGGCATACCGAGCGCCCGGCCGACATCGCGCATGGCGCCGCGTGAGCGATAACGGATGACCGTGGCACAAAGCGCAGCACGGTCATGCCCATAGGTTTCATAGACCCATTGAATGACCTCCTCCCGGCGCTCATGTTCGAAATCAACGTCGATATCGGGCGGCTCTCCGCGCTGTTCCGATACGAACCGCTCAAAAAGCAGGCCGTTATTCCTGGCGTCTATGGCGGTGATGCCAAGAACATAACATACCGCACTATTGGCCGCCGACCCCCTGCCTTGGCAAAGAATATCGACCGAGCGTGCATAACGGACAATAGAGTTCACCGTCAGGAAGTAAGGCGCATATTGCTTCTTTTCGATAAGCTGCAATTCATCATTCAACTTCTTTATGACGGAATCGGGCACCCCATCGGGATACCGCTTTTTTGCCCCCTCCCACGTATATTTCTCCAACGCCTCCTGCGGCGTGAGATGCGCATATTCCTTTTCTTCGGGATATTGGTACTGCAATTCATCCAGCGAGAATGTGCAGCGTCCCACGATATCGATCGTGCGCTGGAGCGCTTCGGGATAACGCGCGAAAAGACGGTGCATCTCGGCCGGTGGCTTGAGGTAGCGGTCGGCATGGCGTTCGCGCAGGAAGCCGGCATTGTCGATGACGACGTTGTGGCGGATGCAGGTGACGATGTCCTGCAGCATGCGGCGGGCCGGTTCGTGGTAGAGCACGTCGTTGGTGACGACCGTGGGCACGCGGTATTGCGCAGCGAGGTTGGAGAGGTCGAACAAGCGCAGCTGGTCGTTCGGCCGGCGGCGGAGCGTCAGGGCGAGGTAGCAACGGCCCGCGAATGTTTCCGAGAGGCGGCGCAGGTGAAAGGCGGCGGTGTCGTCGGCCTCGTCGGGCACCAGCACAGCAAGCAGGCCTTCGTTCCATTCGATGACATCCTGCCAGTCGAGATGGCATTTCCCTTTGCCGGCTTTTTTCTTGCCGATGGTGAGCAGGCGGCAGAGCCGGCCATAAGCTTCGCGGTCCGTCGGATAGACGATGAGCGACATGCCGTCGACAAGATCCAGCCGGCAGCCGACGACGAGGCGAATGCCGTTTTCCTTCGCCGCGCGATAGGCCTGCACGACACCTGCCAGGCTGTTGCGGTCGACGACGGCCATGGCTTCGATGCCGAGTGCGCTTGCCTGGGCAAACAGTTCCGCGCAACTGCTCGCCCCGCGCAGGAACGAGAAATGCGAGGTGACCTGAAGTTCGGCGTAGCGCGGCGTCATGCGAAAATCCCGTGCAGGAACCAGCGGCCCGCGCCGTTGATGATGTGCTGCTCCTCGCCCGATCGGAACAGCCAGAAGCGCTCGCCCTCGGCATCCTCCACCTGGAAATAATCGCGCACGGCGGAAAGCTCGGCATCGCGTTTCCACCATTCGCCAAAGATGCGCTCGGGGCCATCGGCGCGCTGCACGCGCCGGCGCACGCCGCGCCAGGTGAAGAAGGCGGGCGGGTGATCGGGCATCAGCGCCATGACATCGATCGGCTCGGGGCGGGCCAGAAGCCGCGCCGGGCGCGGCCAGCGGCCGGGCCAGGTCGCGCCGTCATCGGGCGCAAGCGGCGCGATACGGTGGATGGAGCGTTCCGGCACGTCGCTTTCGACCGGCGCAAGACGATAGAGCCGGCGGGCGCCGATCCGGTTGGCAATGACATCGACGAGACCGGCGATGTCAGCCTGTTCCTCCTCGATCAGCGAGGAGACGGCTTGATGCAGGACAAGCGGTTCCGCAAGCGTCGCCGTGAGGTCCATGATCTCGATGCCGAAGCCCGGATCAATCGTCTCGATACGATCGCACAGCAGCCGGACGAGGCGTTTTTCATCGCGCACGGCGCGTGCCGTGCCGACGCGGATGGCCTGCAGCGTATTGTCGAGGCGGTGGAAGATCAGATCCAGCCGGCGGGCACCGAGGCCGCGTTTTTCCAGCGCCCGGCAGAGATCGCCGACGAGGCCTGACGTGTAGCGCGCGATGGTCTCGGCCGCGCCGATCGGCTCACCGAAGACCTTGCGCGCGCTGACGACTTCAGGATCGCGCAAGGGATCGACGGGCTCGGAAACCGTGCCCTGCACCTGGTCGAGCCGTCGGCCGAGGCCTGCGCCGAAGCGCAGCACGAGGGGCGCGCGCGGCACGGCGAGCACCTCGCCGATCGTCGCAAAGCCCAGCACATGAAGGCCGGTCACGGTTTCCGGCGGGATCCTGAGGCCGGGGATCGGCAAGGGCGCCACGATCCTGCCGGTCTCGCCCGGCGGGATAACGCAGACGGGTGCGGCCAGGAACCGGGCGGCGGCATGCGCCGCACCCCACGTATCGGCCACCGCCGCGCGGGCGAAAATGCCGGAGGCGCCGAGCCGGTTGACGAGGCCGGCCAACATGCGCTCCTCGCCGCCATGCAGATGGTCCGCACCGGTCGTGTCGATGACGAGCCCATCCGGCGGATCGGGCGCGACGATGGGGGCATAGTGCTGCAAGGCCCAGAGGGAGAGACGATTGAGGGCTGCGGCATCGGCGGCGGGATCGGCCGGCAGGGTAAGAATGTCGGGCACCAGCGCATGGGCCTTGGCAAGCGGCATGCCGACGCGTAGGCCCGCCTGCTCGGCCACCCGGCTCACCGCCGTGAGAACACGGCGCGCGCCGTCGCGGCCGACGAGAACGAGCCGCTGGTCAGCCGGTGGCGCCGCGGCTCCGAGGGAGCGCCGCAGGCGATCGATCGGCCAGCCGGGAAGAAAAAGCGATACGACCCTCGCCATCGGTAGCCTCCACATCAAACTCCGCCGCGGCACCCGCCCGGCAACGCGTCAGTTCCAGCAGCCATCGCGCCCGGCCGATGCCCGGCACGGGAAGGGGGAGCGACGGCCGGACGGACACCCGCCAGCGCGTCACGGCGGCCGTCGGCTGATCGAAGACTGCCGCCTCCTTACGGTCCCGGAAACGGCGAAGCGCGAGGCCGAGCGTGCCGCCGGCCTCCGCCGCCAGTTGCAGGCGGCGCGAGGCGGTCATCGACAGGCGCGCGACTTCGGCCACGACGGCGCCGAGCCCGCCATGACGCAGCCCCTCCTCGAAACAGAGGAGCAAGCTCTTTTCGTCGCCCGCCTCGACATAGATGACCCGGCCGGGCGCCAGTCCCGCCTGCGCCAGTGCGGGCGCAAATAGGTCCGGACGGGTCAGGCACCAGAGCACCTGCCCTTTCGTGCGCGCCGCGACACCGGCGGCAAAGAGCATGGCGGCCGCACCCTCGACGGCGTCATTGCCGCCGCCGCAGACCTCATGCAGGCTGGCCAGCGCCAGCCCGCCGCCCGGCAGGCGCTCATCGATTTCGGGCACACCGAAAGGCAGTACCGCTCGGTCGCGCGCCGCGCGGCCGTCGAACTGCCGGATGCGGTCGCGCAGATCGGCGACAACGGCACTGGCGGCGAGGGCGGACATTGGCGGGGCAGCTCCTTGACGAAAGACGTTCGTTCTCTTTTTGTTCTTAAACGAAAAGAGAGTCAATCACTCCTGCCGGCCCGCAACGATCACAGTTTGAATCAGAGACGGGAACCAAGTGGCGCGGCGGAAGTTCTACCCTTTGCCATTCCATTCAATCCAGGAGACATGTCCATGGCTGACGAAAAGAGCACCGGAAAGCGCACGCTTGGCGTCGTCGAGGGGCGAGACAACATTTCGGAAGAAGTTCGCGCCGCCGAGGCGGAAGCCTCGATCAACGAGCAGATCGAAGCCTTGAAATCGGAGATCAGCCGGATGAAGGAATCCGCAGGCCTGATTGCCGAAGGCACCGGCCAGCTCGCCGTCGCCAAGGCGGAATCGCTGCGCGAAGATTTGCGCCAGACCATCCAGGCCAATCCGCTGGCAACACTCGCGGGCGCCGCCTTCATCGGTTACCTCTTCGGCCTGCGCCACCGCTGATTTTACCTATCGAACAGCATAAAAAAGCCCGGCATTGCCGGGCTTTTCCGTGTTCAGAACCAGCGCTGGCGACGCGGCGGCTCGTTTTCGAGCGAGCCGAGCAGATAGCCCAGCACGACACCGGCAAGACCGGCGGCCAGAACGACGGTCGAAAGACCGGCCGGATGCTCGCGGGCGGCCTGCGCGACGGCAGCACCCTCGGAGCGCACATATTTCGTTGCCGAGCGCACGGCCGGGCGGGCCGCATCCACGGCATTGCCGGCGCGATCACGGATCGTTTCATAGGCCTCGCTGCCGCGATCGCTGAGATCCTTCTGGAGCGTGGCGATCTCGGCGCGAAGGGCGGAAATCTGGGATTGAACGTCAGTGCTTGCCATTGCGGTCTCCTTGTCAGAATGGTGACCGAACGGATGGCGGGCGTCTTGGTTCCCGGAAAAGGCGAAATCAGCTCGCCTGGCGGCGTCCGTCGCGACGGATCTGCGAGGGCGTATCGTCGAAGGCCGCGCGGAAACGGCGGGTGAAATGCGACAGGCTCTCGAAGCCGGTCTCAAGCGCGATCTCGATCAGCGGCTTGTTGGTGCGCACCACCATGTTGAAGGCGGCCGCCATGCGGATCTTCATGTAGATCGTGCTCGGCGAGGCGCCCATGTCGCTCTCGAACAGGCGCTCCAGCTGGCGGCGGGAGACGCCGGTCATAGTGGCGATGCTGTCGATGGACAACAGGTCTTCCGTGTGCTGCTCCATCATCATGATGGCGAGATGCACGCGGCGGTCGCGCGCCTCCAGCCCGAGCGGATTGCGCGGCTGAAGGTCGGTGGCGTCGCGCCGGTGGCGGATCTGCAGGATTTCCAGCGCATTGCGCTCCGCCGCCTCGCCGACATGATGGCGCACGAGCGTTGCGGCCAGATCCGCGACGCTGCTGCCGCCGGCACAGGTGGCGACCTTGCCGTCGAAGCGGAAAATCTGCTCGGAAGTCGCCTCGATATCGGGGTAACGGGCCCGGAATTCGCGGTGGTGCAGCCAGCTCACGCAGGCCGTATGCCCCTTGAGCAAGCCCGCCTCGGCAAGGACGAAGCTGCCGGTACAGAGGCCGATCAGCCCGACGCCGGCCTTGGCGGCCTTGGCCAGATAGGCGCGTGCATAGCTGTCGATCGGCTCATCCACCTTGAGCAGGCCACCGACCACGGCGATGTAGTCGAAAGCCGAGGGATCGGCAAAGGGGGCCGTCGGCGCGACCTGGATGCCGCTCGACGAGGAGATGAAATTGCGCGAACTGCTCAAGACGTCCCAGTCGCAATTGACGCGGCGGGAGCGGTCTTCACTATCGCTGGCAAGCCGCAAGGTATCGACGAACAGCGCAAAGGCGGAGAGCGTGAAGCTTTTCGACAGGATGAAACCGACGCGCAACGCCTTGGGCGCCGCGTGGTTGCCCGTCTCCCGCGATGTCCGCACATCCACCGTCATCCGCATCTCCCGGGCGGTCTGCCGGGACAGGATCGTCGCCAGCCAGGACCGCCGTCGATATTCATAGCAGATTTCGCCCCACCGCTCCATTCCTTGCACAGCGTTTGTATGCTGATTGGCTTATCTGGCAAATTTGCGCGCCCCGGCAACGCAGGCGACGATGGCGAGCGTAGTCAGGAGCATCAGCGAGCTGACGTGCTCATGCAGTAGGAAGGCGGCGAGCAGCAGGCCGAAGAAGGGCTGAAGCAGCTGCAATTGCCCGACCGCCGCAATGCCGCCGCGTGCCAGCCCGCGATACCAGAAGACGAAGCCGACGAGCATGCTGAAGACCGAAACATAGGCCAGCCCCGCCCAGGCGCCGCCGGCAATGTCGGACCAACTGTCCGGCAGCGTCGCAAGCGCGATGACGGCCATCAGTGGCAACGCGAGGATCAGCGCCCAGGAAATGACCTGCCAGCCGCCGAGCGTGCGCGACAGTTTCGCGCCTTCCGCATAGCCTAGTCCACAGGCGATGATCGCCGCCACCATCAGGAGATCGCCGGTCAGCGAGACCTCCGCGCCGGAATTCAGCGCGAAGCCCACCACCATCGCGCTGCCGATGACGGAGAACAGCCAGAACAGCGGCTTGGGCCGCTCCCCGCCCCGCAGCACCGCGAAGACCGCGGTTGCCAGCGGCAGAAGCCCGACGAAAACGATGGAATGGGCCGATGTGATATATTGCAGCGCGAGCGCCGTCAGCAGCGGAAAGCCGACGACGACGCCGAGCGCGACGATGGCGAGAGAGAAGAGATTGTCCCGCGAGGGCTTGCTCTGACGCAGCGCGACGAGCAGCGCCGCCCCCAACAGCGCGGCGATGACGGCCCGCGCCGAGGTCAGGAAGAGCGGCGAAAAATCCGCCACCGCGATACGAGTCGCCGGCAACGACCCGCTGAAGATGATGACACCGGCAAGCCCGCTGCCCCAACCGTCCATGGATGTTTTCATGTGCACCTCGCATTCGCCGGGAAAATACGCGCGCGGGGCTGGCCGGGACAGAAACAAAACCATACAATATCGAATAACTGTACCAGCTTCAGAAGCCATACACTTGAGCGAAGCCTTGCCCGAAACCGCAAGAGGAAGCCGCACCGAACAGGTGATGGCCGCCATTCGAAACCGCATCGCCGGCCGGGCGCTGGCGCCGGGCGATCGTCTGCCGTCGATCCGCGGCCTCGCCGCCACGGCAGGCGTGTCGCCGTCGACGGTCGTCGAGGCCTATGACCGGCTGGCCGCCGAGGGCTTGATCCGGCCGCAACGCGGCTCCGGCTTCTACGTCTCCCATGCCGCCCCGCCGCCACTGAAGCTGGCGGATGCCGAAACGCCGAAGGCCCGCGCGGTCGATCCGTTCTGGGTATCGCGCCAATCGCTCGATGCCGAGGACGGCACGCTGAAACCCGGCTGCGGCTGGCTGCCGGCGGAATGGATGCCCAACGAGGCGCTGCGCCGGGCAATCCGCAGCCTCGCGCGCTCAGACGACGCCATGCTCGCCTATTACGGCCATACACGCGGCTCCAACGCGTTGCGACGGCTGCTGCTCGGCCGCCTTGCGGAAGAAGGCGTGGCCGCCAGCCCCGAGCAGCTGATGCTGACCAATACCAGCACGCAGGCGCTCGATCTCGTCTGCCGTTTCCTGCTTCGCCCCGGCGACACCGTGCTGATCGACGATCCCTGCTACTTCAATTTTCAGGCACTGCTGAAAGCCCATCAGGTCAAGGTGATCGGCGTGCCCTACACACCGGCAGGCCCCGATGTCGCGACGTTCGAGGCGCTGCTTTCGGCGGAGCGGCCACGGCTCTACATCACCAATTCGGCGCTGCACAATCCGACCGGCGCGACGCTCTCGCCGCAGGTCGCGCACCGCCTGCTGAACGCGGCCGCGGCGAACGACACCGTCATCGTGGAAGACGACATCTTCGCCGATTTCGAGCCGGAGCCGACGACGCGGCTTGCGGCACTCGACGGCCTGCACCACGTCATCCGCATCGGCAGCTTCTCTAAGACGCTCTCGGCCTCCGTGCGCTGCGGCTATATCGCGGCACGGGCGGACTGGGTCGAGGGGCTGGTCGATCTGCAGATCGCCACCAATTTCGGCGGCCCGAGCCCGGTCTCCAGCGAGATCATCGCCCATATGCTGGCCGGCGGCTTCTATCGCAAACATATGGAAGAGCTGCGCCGCCGCTTGGTGCGCGCGCGGCGCGAGACGGCCGACCGGCTGGCGCGGCTCGGCATCACGCCGTGGCTTTCGCCACGCGGCGGCTTCAATCTCTGGTGCCGGCTGCCGGAAGGGCTGGATTCCGGCGAGGTCGCGCAGGCCGCGGTCGCCGAAGGCGTGGTGTTTGCGCCTGGCAATGTCTTCAGCGTCTCGCAAACGGCCGGCAGCTTCATGCGCTTCAACGTTGCCCACATGGGCGACCCGCGCATTTACGATGTACTGGCGCGAGCGCTGGAGCGCAGACACTATCCAGAATTCTGACCATCGGCGGGCTAGCGCTCAAGACGGGCGAGGAAAGGCTCGGCGCGGGTGACAACCAGCCCTCCGGTGCGGCGCAAGCATTGCTGGATGACTTCATGTCATGCACCCTCGAAAGGGGCTGCGCAGAAGCCTATGCCGGGCTCGCTTTCCTCGTCGCCGCAGCCGGTACAATGGCACAATCTCGCACCGCGATCCTAGGCATTGCCAAAACGCGCCCGGCAAACTGCTCCGGCGCGCGATCAGCGCGCCAGATGTTCGAAGAGCCGGGCCACGGCCTCGGCGCCGGGGTCGATATGACCTTCGAGCTGTTTGGCGTTGATATAGGCGGCGCGGCCGGCCTTGGCGCGGGTCAGGGTCGCGGTGACGTTCGCGCCCTGTCTTGCAGCATCGGCTGCAGCGGCAACGCCCTGTCCGAGCGCGTCGAGCGCGGGGGCAAGCGCATCGACCATCGTGCGGTCGCCGGTCCGGGCGCCGCCGATTTCCTGCATGCGGGCAAGGCCAGCGCGCAGCGCCTCGCGCATCGGCAGGCCGCTCGACGCCCCGTCGCCGGCGGCGGCGAATAAGATAGCAAGCAGCACGCCGGAGGAACCGCCCATCGTCTGGCTGAGCTCCTGGCCGATGGCGCGCAGCAGCTGCGTATGGTCGGACAGCGGCAGGCGGTCGATGGCCTTGGTCAGCGCGCGGGCGGCACCTGCCAGCGTCGAGCCGGTATCGCCATCACCGGATTTGGCATCGAGCGCATTGAGATCCTGTTCGGCGGCAACCAGCACGTCGCAGCAATCGAGAAGGAAGGCGCGCGTCGCCGCATGCTGGGACGGCATCGGCATGATTGGCGTCAGGCCGTCCGGCAGCGCGACGACGGAAATCGGCCGGACATCCGAAACACCCGGCCAGGCGGGGATCGGTACGGCGGTTTTCAGCAGCCTCAGCTCGTCGGCGTCGGCCAGGAAGACCGAAATGGAGAACCCCTGCATGTCGAGCGAGGTCATCAACGGCGCGGGGCCGATGACATGGTGTATCCGTGAGCCGACGGAAGAGCCGAAAAGGTCATGCGCAAGCACGGACATTTCCAAGACCGAAGCGCCGCCGAGATTGTTGATCAACGCGACATGCGGCCCCTCGCCCATGACGGCGGCCAACCGCTCGACCATGGTCGCGACCGAGGCGCGTGCGCCGGCAAAATCGATCTGCTCGACGCCTGCCTCGCCATGAATGCCGAGACCAAGTTCGGCCTTGCCGTCCGGGATACGATCCTCCTTCGGCGAGCCGGGCACGCGGCAGGTGTCCAGCGACATGCCGATGGAACGCGTGCCGGCGATGACGCGCTTTGCGGCAGCCGTGACCGTGTCGAGATCGGCGCCGTGCTCGGCGAGCGCGCCGGCGATCTTGTGCACGAAAAGCGTGCCGGCGACGCCGCGGGCCTGCGGCAGGTCGGGAAGCGCGATGTCGTCGCCGACGATGACCATCGAGACGTTCAGGCCATAGGCCCGCGCCCTTTCGGCGGCGAGGCCGAAATTCAGCCGGTCACCGGTATAGTTCTTGACGATAAGCAGGCACCCGGCCGGCCCCGTCACGGCAAGAATGCCGGCCAGCACGGCGTCCACGCTGGGCGAGGCGAAGACGTCCCCACAGACGGCCGCCGTCAGCATGCCCTTTCCGACGAAGCCGACATGGGCGGGCTCGTGGCCGGAGCCGCCGCCCGAGACGATCGCGACCTTCGACTTGTCCCAGTCGCTGCGCTTGACGACGCGGATATGCGGATAGCCGTCGAGGCGGGTAAGCGCACCGCCCGAAAGAGCCAGCACGCCGTCGATCGCTTCCGTGACGACGTCTTCGCGCCTGTTGATGAATTGCGCCATGGGAATCTCCTTAAACTAAACGCATGCCCGCCGCGTCGAAATAGAGCGGCTGCGACGGTTGGATCCGGATGGTCTCGCCGCCCCTGAGCGGCGTATGGGCGTCGGTGACGGTAATGAGGTCGTGCCGCTTGAAGGTAAGGTGCAGGCGCGTCTGGTCGCCGAGATGCTCGACGCGCTTGACCAACGCCTCCTCACCCTCGCCCTGCGCGATGTGTTCGGGTCGAAGGCCGATGCTTTTTGCACCCGGCGGTGCACTGGCAAAGAGATCGGCCGGCAACACATTGATGCGCGGTTGACCGAGACGCGTCGCGGCATAGACGCTGACGGGATGTTCATAAACCTCGCGCGGCGAGCCGAATTGCACAAGCCTTCCCGCATTCAGCACGCCGACATGGGTCGCCATGGTCATCGCCTCGATCTGGTCATGGGTGACATAGATGAGCGTCGCGCCGGACTTGGCCTGGATGCGTTTCAATTCGATGCGCAGGTCTGCCCGGAGCTTGGCATCAAGCGAACTCAGCGGCTCGTCCATCAGAAAGACCTCCGGGTTGCGGACGAGCGCGCGGCCAATGGAGACGCGCTGCATCTCGCCGCCGGAAAGCGCGGTCGCCTTGTTGTCCAGCTTGTGGGCGATCTGCAAGACCTCGGCAACCTCCTTCACCTTCCTGTCGATCGCCGCCTGCGGTGTCCTGAGAAGCGGCGACTTCAGGGGAAACTCCAGGTTCTGGCGAACCGTAAGATGGGGATAGAGCGAATATTGCTGGAAGACCATGGCAACGTTGCGCTCTGCCGGGGACAGGCCTCGCATCGACCGGCCGCCGATGGTGACCGCGCCGCTGTCGGGCGCATCGAGGCCGGAGACCATGCGCAGCGTCGTCGTCTTGCCCGCGCCCGTCGGGCCAAGCAGCACGACGAAGGATCCGTCCGGCACCCTCAGCGAGACATTGTCGAGCGCGACCGTGCCGCCAAAGGTCTTCGTCACGTTTTCGAGGGTGACTTCAGCCATGTCCCAGCACTCCTTCATTGGCTTCGGAGACGAGCGCCTTGCCGTTTTCCGCGTCGAACAGCGAAAGCGTTCGCTCATCGAAATCGAGGCCGACCAGCTCCTCCTCGCGCACCGTCTGGCCGGAGGAAATGCGCGCCTTCAGATCGCCATGCGCCGTCGAGAGCGTGACGATCTGCGTCGTGCCGAGATATTCGATGGCCACGACGCGGCCGCGATACGGCGCATCGTCGCGGAATTTGACATGCTCGGGGCGAACACCCAGCGTCAGCCGCCCGGCACGGCCTTCGCGCACTGCGGGAACCCTGACCCTGACGCTTCCAAGGTCGACACCATCGCCGCCGATACCGATCATGCCTTCGAAATCCAGGAAATTCATCGAGGGAGAGCCGATGAACTGGGCGACGAATTTTGTCGCCGGCCAGTCGTAGATCTGCTGCGGTTTGCCGAATTGCTCGACGATGCCGTGGTTCATGACGACGATCTTGTCACCCATCTGCATCGCCTCGAGCTGGTCGTGCGTGACATAGACGGTGGTGGCGCCCATGCGGTCGTGCAGCGCACGCAGCTCTTCCGCCATGTGCTCGCGAAATTCGGCATCGAGCGCGCCGAGCGGCTCGTCCATGAAGAAGGCCTTCGGCCGGCGCACGATGGCGCGACCGAGCGCCACGCGTTGGCGGTCGCCGCCCGAAAGACCGCCGACCGGCTTGTCGAGGATATGCTGGATCCTGAGGATGCGGGCGACCTCGGCAATGCGCGTCGCCACTTCCTCACGTTTCATGCCCTGGCTGACCAGCGGATAGGAGATGTTCTTGCGCACGTTCATGTGCGGGTAGAGCGCGAACATCTGGAAGACGAAGGCAATGTCGCGCTGGCTGGCCGGCTTCATGCCGACCTCCTCGCCGTCGATGAAGATCTCGCCCGAGGTCGGCAGTTCGAGGCCGGCCATCATGCGCAGCGTCGTCGTCTTGCCGCAGCCGGAGGGGCCGAGCAGCATGAAGAATTCGCCGTCTTCGATGGTGAAGCTGGAGGAGCGCACCGCGGTGAAGGCGCCGAACTCCTTGCGGATGTTTTCGATTCTGATCTGCGCCATCGGCCTACTCCGGGAAATGGCTGACGACGATGAACATCACCGTGCCCAGCAGGGTTATGACGAAGGACCAGGAATAGAGCGCCAGCGCGAAGGGCTGCATGAGCATGACGACGCCGGCGGCAATCAGCACCGAGGCCAGCATCTCCCAGGCGCCCCGCCTGAAATGCATGAGACCGTTGAAAAATCGTGTCATTTGCGGACGGCTCCGAAGGTGATGCCGCGCAGGAGATGTTTGCGCAGAAGGATGGTGAACACCATGACCGGCACGAGGAAGAGCGTCGCGCCCGCCGCCACGGCCGGCCAGTCCTGACCGCTGACGCCGATGATGGTGGGAATGAAGGGCGGCGCCGTCTGGGCATTGCCGGAGGTCAAGAGCACGGCGAAAGCATATTCGTTCCAGGCGAAGATCAGGCAGAAGATCGCGGTGGAGGCGATGCCGGTCGCCGCCTGCGGCAGCACGACTTTGTAGAAGGCCTGGAAGCGGGTGTAGCCGTCGATCAGCGCCGCTTCCTCGTATTCGATCGGGATTTCGTCGATGAACCCCTTAAGCAGCCAGACGGACAGCGAGAGGTTCACCGCCGTATAGAGCAGGATCATGCCGGCATGAGTGTCGCTCAGCCCGAGCGAGCGGAACATCAGGAAGATCGGGATGGCGACGGCGATCGGCGGCATCATGCGCGTCGATAGGATGAAGAACAGAAGGTCATCCTTGAGCGGCACCTTGAAGCGCGAGAAGGCATAGGCCGCCACCGTACCAAGCACGATGCAGAGCACCGTGGAGCCGAAGCCGATGATCACCGAATTGGTGAAACGCTCGGCAAAGCGCGAGGGGCCGGAGATGACGAGCCCGTCCTTGCGCACGAGCTTGTCATACCAGGTGATGGGCTCGCCGAGCGCCTGGAGCTGTTCCGCCGAAAGGCGGGTGCGGGTCGTGAAGACGTTGACATAGCCCTCCACCGTCGGCGTGAAGAAAGTCTTCGGCGGATAGGCGATGGCGTCGGACGGGCTCTTGAAGCTCGTCGCGATGATCCAGACGAGGGGCAGGATGGTGATCAGCGCATAAAGCACGACCAGGGAGCCGGCGAACCATTTCTGCCGGAGCGACGGCTCGGTGACGGAGTAGCTGCTCATCGTTGTTTCACCTTGTTGAGCGCCTTCACATAGATCGAGGCGAGGCCGAAGACCGTGACGAAGAGGATGACGGCATAGGCCGAGGCATAGCCGGTGCGCCATTTCTCGAAGGCTTCACGCTTGAGGTTGATCGAGGTGAGCTCGGTGATCGAGCCTGGCCCGCCGCCTGTCAGCTGCACAACGAGGTCGAACATCTTGAAGTTCTCGATGCCGCGGAACAGCACGGCGAGCATCAGGAAGGGCAGGACGAGCGGGATGGTGATCGTCCAGAATTGCCGCCACTTGCTGGCGCGATCGCACTCGGCCGCCTCGTAGATGCTTCCCGGAATGGAGCGCAGGCCCGCCAGGCAGATCAGCATGACGAAAGGTGTCCACATCCAGGTATCGACGATGATGATGGCCCAGGGGGCAAGCGACACGTCGCCGATCATCGAGAAGCTGGAGGGGTCCGCGCCGGTCAGGAAGCCGACCGCATAGTTGAAGAGGCCGATCTGCGGCTGGTAGAGAAAAGTCCAGAAATTGCCCACCACCGCCGGGCTCAGCATCATCGGCAACACGATGATCGTGGTCCACAGGTCGTTGCCGCGGAACTTCTTGTTGATGAGATAGGCGAGCGTGAAGCCGATCAGGACCTGGAGCACGATGGTCCAGATCAAGAAATGGGCCGTCGCCTGCATGGTCAGCCAGATATCCCGATCGGACAGGACGTTCAGATAGTTTTTCAGGCCGACGAACTCGACCTCTGCATTGGGCCGGTTGACCCGGAAATTGGTGAAGCTCAGCCGGATCGTCCAGATGAGCGGGAAGATATTGATCGCCAGCAGCAATACGATCGTCGGCGCGACGAAGAGCCAGGCGAGCGCCCGGTCGGATAGGCCGTGCATGCGTCTGGCGATGGCATGCGGCGTCGCCTCGGCGACCCGGTCCACGGATGATTTCAGCATTGGTATTCCCCTAGAAAAGCGTGGGCGGCGGCAGAGCCGGGATAAATCCCCGGCTCCGGCCGCGCCGTGGCCCGCTGGGAGGCGCGGGCCCGGCCGATGGCGTCAGTATTTGCCTTCGTCGTCGAAGACCTGCGTCCAGTCCTTTGCCAGACCATCGAGCGCATCCTTGGCTGTGCCCTGTCCGGCAACGACATAGTCGTGGAAGCGCTTCTGTGCGGCCTGCAGCAGCGAGGCGTAGCTCGGCTCGGCCCAGAAGTCCTGCACGATGGCCATGGAATCGAGGAAGGTCTGCGCATAGGGCTGGCTGGTCGCAAAGCCGGGATCCTCAACCACCTTCAGGAGCGCCGAGTAACCGCCCATCTGCCACCATTTCTGCTGAATTTCAGGCTGCGCGAACCACTTGATATAGGCGAGCGCATCCTCCTGCTTCTGCGAGGAGGAGACGACCGAAATGCCCTGCCCGCCGAGCTGCGCATAAGCGGCACCATCCGGGCCTGCCGGGTTGGGGAAGTAACCCGACTTTTCTCCGCCGACATTGGCGTCGGCATTGATGCCCGGCCAGGTGAAGGCGAAGTTCATATGCAGCGCGACCTGACCCGACTTGTAAGCGTCGATGTCCTCGGACATGTAGGCGTCGGAATGGCCGGGCGGCGTGCAGCAATCGTAGAGCTCCTTGTAGAACTCCAGGCCCTTTACCGCGTCCGCGGAATTGACATAGCCTTCCAGTTCATAAGGCTTGTCCGGATTTTCGTATTTGAAGCCGAAGCTGTAGAGCACGTCCATGACGCCCATGGTGATGCCCTCGGAACCGCGTTCCGTGTAGATCGCCGCGCCATAGACCGTCTTGCCGTCGATCTCGCGCTTCTGAAAGAACTGGGCGATGTCCTTCAGTTCGCCGAAGGTCTTCGGCACGGCCAGATCGCGGCCGTATTTCTCCTTGAATTCCGCCTGAAGCTCGGGACGGGAGAACCAGTCCTTGCGATAGCTCCAGCCAACCACATCGCCGAAGGCCGGCAGCGCCCAGTAGTTGGGTGAGTTCTTCGGCCATTCGGCATAGCCGACGACGGTCGCCGGAATGAAGTCGCTCATCTTGATCCCTTCCTTGTCGAAGAAATCGTTGAGCTTGACGTATTGGCCGTTCTCCGCCGCACCGCCGATCCACTGGCTGTCGCCGATCATCAGGTCGCAGAGCTTGCCGCCGGAGTTGAGTTCATTGAGCATGCGATCGGCGAAATTCGGCCACGGCACGAATTCGAACTTCATCGTGATGCCGCTCTTAGCCTCGAAATCCTTGCTGAGTTCGACGAGCGCATTGGCCGGATCCCAGGCGGCCCAGCACAGCGTCAAGTCCTTGGCGCTGGCCTGACCCGGATTTGCGACGCCGGCGGCCAGAAGCGCGCCGAAAGCGGCCAGTGATCTCATATGGCTAAATGTCATGGCGGGGACCTCCTCCCTCGCCTTCCGACCCCATCGGAAGGCTGAAAACGCCCTTTTGCGGGCACCTGACGCGGTAAACCTCCCGGCGGGCCTGTTCTCCCCCGCGCCGCCTGTGTGGCTGGGCCGTTCCTCTCGGCTACCACGGTGAAAATCATATTGAGGTGCGCACCTCAATGCAAGCGAATTTTGAGGTGCGCACGTCAATTCTTGATTTTCGCCTGCTTTTGTTGGAGAGATCGGAGAAGAATCACGCAGTCGCAAAAGAGAGTGCAGCATGCGGCCCACCGCAAAAGACCTGGCAGAAGCCGCGGGCGTAAGCCTTGCGACCGTCGACCGCGTCCTCAATGAGCGGCCGAATGTCAGCCCGAAAGCCGCAAAGAGGGTTGCTGAGGCCATCGAGCGTATCGGCTTTGTGCGCAATCCCGCTGCCGTGGCGCTGGCGCGCAACAAGACCTATCGCTTCCGCTTTGTTCTGCCGACGTCCGGCGACCAGTATCTCGCCGAACTCATTGCCCGTGTCGGCGAGGCGAAGGAAGCGCTCCGGGCCGACGCCACCGAGGTCGAAGCCGCGCGGATCCCGATGAGCGATCCGCACCATGTCGCCAAATACCTCTCGGCCATCGACAGCGAAGCGCTGGACGGCGTCGCGGTGATGGCACCGGAATCGCCGCAGGTGCGTGACGCGCTCGTGCGCCTCGTCGAGCGCGGCGTGAAGGTCGTGCAGTTCCTGTCAGGCCAGGAGCGGCTGGAGCGCGCCGATTATGTCGGCGTCGACAATTTCGCGGCCGGAGCGACGGCAGGCAAGATTGCCGGGCGCTTCGTCGCCGCACGACCCGGCAAGATTATGGTCGTCGCCGAAACCATGATGGCACTCGACAGTATCCAGCGCCGCCTCGGCTTCGACAGCGTGATCAACAGCCAGTTCCCGCATCTGGAAAGCCTGCCGTCGCTGGAAACCTATGCCGACGAAAAACGCGCCGACCTCATAATCCGGCGCACCTTGGAGCACAACCCCGACATTCTCGCCGTCTATGTCCTCAGTGCAGAAGCGCGTGTCCCGCTGACCGCCATCTGGAACGCCCAGGAAGCCCGCCCCCTGACCGTCATCGCGCACGAGCGCACACCCTTCAGTGAACAGGCACTGATGGACGAGCGCATCGACGCCGTCATCGCGCAGGATCCCGGCCATGCCGTGCGCAGCGCTCTGCGCATCATGCGCGCCCGCTCCGACCATCGTGAACTGCTCGCCTCGCAAGAGCGCCTCCGCATCGAAATCCTCCTCAAAGAGAACCTTCGCATGGATTGACCCGCGTCCGGTGGGCCGTCACAGGCGCCGCTTCGCCAGCATCGAGCGAGACAGGACGACGACGACACCAATGACCACAGTCGCGGCGATGAACAGGAAGGCGGCGGCGGCGATGGCGGGGCTGATATTCTCGCGGATCGAGGAGAACATCTGCCGCGCCAGCGTGCGCTGGTTGGGGCCGGCGACGAAAAGCGTCAAGACCACTTCATCGAGCGAGGTCGCGAAGGCGAGCACGGCGCCCGAGAGCACGCCGGGCATGGCGAGCGGCAGCGTGATGCGGCGGAACACCGTGATCGGCGCCGCGCCAAGGCTCTGCGCGGCCAGCTCCACCCGTTCGTCGATGCCCGCCAGCGCCCCGGTGACGCTGACCACCACGAACGGCACGGCGACGACCGTGTGGGCGATGATCACGCCGAGATAGCTGTTCGTGAGGCCGAAACCCGCCAGCAGCACCTGCATGCCGACGCCGAGCACAACGGCCGGCACCACCATGGGCAGCAGGAAGAGCGTGCGCATCGTGCCGCGAAAGAGGATGAGCCGGTTGCGCAGGCCAAGCGAGGCCGCCGTACCGAGAACGGTGGCGAGCAGCGTCGTGCCGGTGCCGATGATCAGGCTGTTGACGATGGCGCGGCGCCAGGCGTCGGCGAAGAACAGCTCCTCGAACCAGCGCAGCGACCAAGACGGGATCGGATAGGTGAGGATGACGCTCGAGGTGAAGGCGAGCGGCAGGATGGCGATGAGGGGTGCCACGAGAAACAGGATCGTCAGCGTGGCGAAGGTGGCTTTGGCGATTTTCATCGGCATGGTCAGCGCCTCCCCGGTTCTTCGCTGGAGAGCCGTGCATAGACGCTGTAGAGCACGAGCGTTGCGACGAGCAGCACCATGCCGAGCGCGCCGGCCATGCCCCAGTTTGCAGAACCGGTCGCATAGAAGGCGATGATCGACGAGATCATCTGGTCGCCCGGCCCGCCGATCAGCGCCGGCGTGATGTAGTAGCCGATCGCCGAGATGAAGACGAGCAGGCCGCCGGAGGCGACGCCGCGCAGGCTGAGCGGCAGGAGCACGCGCAGGAAGGCGCGCAGCGGCGACGCACCGAGCGAGGCGGCGGCCGGCATCAGGTTCTTCGGGATGGTGATCAGCACGGAATAGATCGGCAGAACCATGAAGGGCAGGAGCACATGGGTCATGGCGATGATGACGCCGGTGCGGTTGAAGATCAGCGCCAGCGGCGAATGGATGATGCCGAGCGTCAGGAGAAGGTCGTTGATCAGACCCTTTTCCTGCAAGAGGATGAACCACGCGGCGGTGCGCACGAGAAGCGAGGTCCACAGCGGCAGGAGCACCGCACCGAGCATCAGGTCGCGCTTCCAGCCGTCGAGTGACGCCGCGATGATCGCATAAGGGAAGCCGATCAGGGCGCAGAAAAAAGTGACGAGCCCGGCGATCCAGAAGGTGCGCGCGAGGATCACGCTGTTGACCGACTGGTCCGGCGGCAGATGTTCGATCTCGCCGGCGGCATTGCGGCCGAAATCGACGGCGGCCAGCAGGTTGCGGTCGGTATAGGGCGACAAAGCATCGGCGATCGCCAGCCAGAATTCCGGCTTTTCCCAGCGCTTGTCGATTGAGACGAGATCGGCGGGCGGGTTTGCCGTGTCGTCGAGCGCGCTCGTCGTCTTGCCCATCAGCGTGCGGAAGCCGGAGCGGGCGCTGTTGAGGCGGCGCACCATGTCGCCGAGCGCCTGGTCGTCGTCAACGGCTTTCAGGTCCTCCATCAGCGCCGTCTGCATGGCGGCCGACGGCGGCGACTTGCGGTCCCAGTCGGCGAGAACCTCGGCGCTGCGCGGCAGAAGCTTGAGCACGGCGGGATCCGACACGGCCTGCGACATCATGCTGAACAGCGGCCAGACGAAGAAGCCGATGAGAAAGAGAAGCAGCGGCGCCAGCAGAAGGAACGATCGCCCGGTGCGGGATGAGGCTGCACTCATGGCGCGATGACCCGGCAGTCGCCCGCCGAAAAGGCCGCGAAGACCTTGGTGCCGGGCGGAAACTCGCGCGACCGGCGGCCGAGCTTGGCGATCATTGGCTGCGTCGCATTCTGCAACTGCACGCGAAGATGATCGCCCTGGTAGACGCTATCGGTGACTTCTGTTTCCAGCACATTGCGCGCCTCGCCGCGCGTCTCGCTGAGATCGACGCGTTCCGGGCGGATGGAGAGAAAGACCGGCTGGCCGGAGGCGACGGTGCCCGATACGGCGGAGACGATCTGCGCGCCGGAGGGAAGCCGCACGGTGGCCTCCTGCCCCTGCACGGCTTCCACGACACCCTCGACAAGATTGGTCTCGCCGATGAATTCAGCAACGAAGCGCGTCGCCGGCTCGTCATAGACTTGCCGCGGCGTGCCGATCTGCTCGATCCGGCCCTTGTTGAAGACGGCGACCCGGTCCGACATGGTGAGCGCTTCGGACTGGTCATGCGTGACGAAGACGATGGTCAGGCCGAGACGGCGATGCAGGTCGCGGATATCGAGCTGCATCTGCTCGCGCAGGTTCTTGTCGAGCGCGCCGAGCGGCTCGTCCATCAGGACGACGCGCGGCTCGAAAACGAGTGCACGGGCGAGCGCCACGCGCTGCTGCTGGCCGCCGGAGAGTTGAGAGGGGCGCCGGTCGGCAAGGGCGGAAAGCTGCACCATATCAAGCGCGCGCTTGACCCGCTCGCCAACCTCCGCCTTGCCGATGCCGCGCATCTGCAAGGGAAAGGCTATGTTTTCGCCGACGGACATGTGCGGAAAGAGCGCATAGCTCTGGAAGACCACGCCCATGTCGCGCTTGTGCGTCGGCACGGCATTGATGGCGGTTCCGTCGAGCAGGATGCTGCCCGAGGTCGGCTGCTCGAAGCCGGCAAGCATCATCAAAAGCGTCGTCTTGCCGGAGCCGGAGGGGCCGAGCAGGCTGACGAACTCGCCCTTCTGAATGCCGAGGTCGAGATTTTCGACCACGCAGAGCGGGCCATAGAATTTGGTGATGCGGTCAAATCGAATGAATTCGGCCAAGGGATCACTCCATCGAACGGATGGCGCCGGGAGGAGAACCCCCTCATCCGGCCTTCGGCCACCTTCTCCCCGAAGGGAGAAGGGGAAATGGAACGTCTGCGGTCATCCCCTCCTCGCCACCGGGGAGAAGGTGCCGACAGGCAGATGAGGGGGTCTCATCCGCACCGCACGGCGCCGCAGATGCCCCTTACTGCGCCAGCCAGGCGTTGAAGCGGGCCGTCAGCGTTTCCGCATTGTCGATCCAGAAATCGACATTGAGCGGGATCGAGTCCGTCATGTTGGCGGGATCGGTCGGCAGGTCCTTGGCGAATTCCGCCGGCACCTTGGAGGCCGCTTCCTTGTTCGGCAGGCCGTAAGCTACGAATTCCGGCAGCTTGGCCTGGTTTTCCGGCAGGCTGGCGAAGGCGATGAAATCCTGCGCGGCGTCCTTGTTCTCGGCGTCCTTCAGCACGACCCAGCTGTCGACGGCATAGATGCTGCCGGGGAAGACGACCTTGAAGTGCTTGCCTTCCGAACGGTTGATGCCGGTGATACGGCCGTTATAGGCCGAGGTCATGGCGACTTCGCCCGACGCCAGGAATTGCAGCGGCTGCGCACCGGATTCCCACCAGACGATGTTCGGCTTCAGCTCGTCGAGTTTCTTGAAGGCGCGGGCGACGCCCTCTTCCGTGCCGAGCACGTCATAGACCTCGTCCTTCGAGACGCCGTCGGCGAGCAGCGCGAATTCCAGCGTGTATTTCGGGCCCTTGCGCAGCGAACGCTTGCCGGGGAACTTTTCGACGTTCCAGAAGTCTGCCCAGGAGGTCGGGCCTTCCTTCAACTTGTCGCCGTCATAGGCGATGGCGGTCGACCAGACGATGGCGCCGACACCGCAGTCATTGACGGCGCTGTCGAGGAACTTGTCCTTGCCGCCCATCTTGTCCCAGTCGATCTTCTCGTAGAGGCCGTCGGCGCAACCGAGCGCCAGCTCTTCGGCTTCCACCTGCACGGCATCCCAGTTCGGGGCGCCGGCCTTGACCTTCGACTGGATCACGCCAATGCCGCCGTCCCAGGCTTCGTCGAGCACCGGCTTGCCGAGCTTTTCGGAAAACGGCTTGAAGTAGATGTTGCGCTGGGCGTCCTGATAGTTGCCGCCCCAGGACACGACGGTCAGGTCGCGCGCAAATGCGGGCACAACGATGCTGGCCGACAGGACGATGGCGGCGGCCGCCAGAACACCCGATTTCAGAATTGTCTTCATGGTACTCCCCTTTTCTTCATTGTGATGGAGCCCTGGGCTCCGATGACGATCTCACGCGGGCCGCTTACCCCGCCGTTTGCGGCATCGGCTGCGGCCTCACCGGTCGTCGCGCCCTTTCCCCTGGGCGTTCGGCCGATTGATGCATTCCGGTCATTGCCGGTCAACGGGGATTTTTCCCCTTTTGACCCTTGTCAGACGTGCTGGCCTCCATTGATATGGATTTCCGCGCCGTTGATATAGGAAGACTGCTCGGTGCAAAGGAAATGGATGGTCTCCGCGACTTCGCGCGGATCGCCCAGCCGTCCCATCGGCACTTCCGCCGCCACCAGCTCGTCCGTTCCCGGCGAGAGGATCGAAGTTTCGATTTCGCCCGGCGCGATGGCATTGGCCCGCACCCCGCGCTTGCCGAATTCATGCGCCATTTCGCGCGTCAGCGAGCCCAGCGCCGCCTTGGACGCCGCATAGGCGACACCTGCAAAGGGATGGACACGCGTTCCGGCAATCGAGGTGACGTTGACGATCGAGCCCTTGGCCGCTTCGAGCTCGGGCATGAGCGCGCGGGCAATCAGCGCCGTCGAGACGACATTGACGTTGAGTACCTGCGTCCAGACATCAGCATCCGTGCCCATCACGCCGAGGCGGCTCTTTCCCGGGCCCTTCGGCGAGATGCCGGCATTGTTGACGAGCGCATGGAGCTTGCCGTTCGGCAGGCGCTCGCGCACGGTTGCGGCAAGACGGTCGATCTGCGAGAGATCGGCAAGATCGGCCTGGATATGGCTTTCGCGGGCGGAGGGCCAGGCGCATTCTTCGGAAAAGGCCTGACGGGAAACGGTGAGGATGCGCCAGCCCTTCGACTGGAAGAGCTTGACCGTCGCATGGCCGATGCCCCGGCTCGCTCCCGTCAGCAACATGTAGCGGCGTTCTTCGGTCATGCAGGGCGATCCTTTTTGATGCTTGATACATCGTAATCGGCGGCCCGCGAATTGCAAGCCTCCTCTTTTAACCCGCTTCAGGCCCGCAACGGCTCCCGTTCCGTGCCGCGCTCGATGCGCTCGAGGATCGGTTTTCCGCCGAGCAGGATATCATCGACGATGGCCATGGCGGCAGCGGGCGAGTCGTGCCGTTTCAGCGCCTCGACGACGGGATAATGATGGTCGATCATCGCCCGGCCGCCGGCCAGATAGGCATCGGAAATGTGCGGCCCCATCTGCAGCCAGAGCCGGCGCAGGATGGTGGTAAGCACCGGCAGGCCGGCAATCTGCGGCAGCATAAAGTGGAAGGCCTGGTTGAGCTGCGTGCCCTTCAGACGGTCGCCGTCGGCGATCGCCTGCTCGTTGTCCCGCAAAATCTGCTCCATCGCCAGGATATCGGCGCTCGTCGCCACCTGTGCAGCGGTTTCGGCGGCCAGCCCTTCAAGGCGCACGCGGATGGTGCGGATTTCACGGTAGCGCGCCTCGCTCAAGCCGGCGATGCGGATGTCGCGCGGCGAGCGGAAGGTGACCGCTTCGTCATTGGCAAGACGCAGGATCGCGTCGCGGATCGGCGTGACGCTGGTGCCGAACTGCTCGGCGAGATCGCGGATCTTCAACCGGTCGCCCGGCTGGAAGCGGCCCTGCATCAGCGCATCGCACAGCGCAGCATAGACCACGCTGTTGAGGTTCTCATATTCCAGTGTCGCGAATTCGGGCATGGAACTGGTCCGCAAAATCGAATAACAAGATACTTGATGCATCTTTTTTGACGTGTTTCAAGTATGAGCCGCTGCCGCATGCATTCTCGGGGGAAGAAGTGCCTGTGGCAACGGTGCTCAAAGCGCTGTCGACAGCGCTGGAAACCGTCGTGGACGAACCCGCGGGAAACCGCCAGAACGGAGCAAGCATGACGGAGCCAGCGACCGCCGCCCATAAACAGGACTCCCAAAAACCGGATTCTATGTCGGCGACCTGGAGCGTGACTGCGATCGAGGACGCCGAAGCGGCCGTCGCCGATGTCTACGGGCTTGTCGGCGCGGTGAAGCGGCTTTCCAGCGAGCGCGACGAGACTTTTCTCTTCAAGCGCACCGACGGCACCGACTTCATCCTGAAGATCGCCAACCCGGCCGAAGATCCGGCCGCGCTGGAGTTCCAGGATAGCGCCCTGCTACATCTCGAAGCCGTCGCGCCCGCCGTGCCCGTGCCGCGGCTGGTGCCGACGCTGTCGGGCGAGCCGAGCCGCACGCTTTCCACGTCGGACGGCCCGCGTATCATGCGCCTGCTCACCTTCCTCGACGGCGAGCTGCAATACCGCACCCAGACTTCCGAAGCGCAGAGCCGCAATGTCGGGCGCTCCCTTGCCGAACTCGGGCTTGGCCTCAAGAACTACGACGGCCGCCCGCCCGAGGGAAAGCTGATGTGGGACATTTCCCACACGCTCGATCTGCAAGCCGTCGTGGGCGACGTGGCGGAAGAGCGCCGCGCGCAGGTGGAAGCGGTGCTTGCCGAATTCGAGAGGTCGCTGCCGGCCATCGCAGCCCTCGAGCGCCGGCAGATCATCCACAACGACTTCAACCCGCACAACATCCTGCTCGATCCGGCGGAGCCGACGACGGTCGTCGGCATCATCGACTTCGGCGACATGGTGCATGCGCCGTTGATCAACGACCTCGCCGTCGGCATCTCCTATCACATGGCCACCGACAACTGGGCCGCCCGCACCGGCGCCTTCCTCGACGGCTTCCTTTCCGCGCGCCCGCTGCTGCCCCCTGAAGTCGAACTGCTGCCTCTCCTCATGCGCTGCCGCCTCGCAATGTCGATCATCATCGCTGAATGGCGCTCGGCGCGCTTCCCGGAAAACCGGGCCTATATCATGCGCAACCACGCCACCGCCTGGCGCGGCCTGCGGAATATTGCCGATCTCACTCCCGCCGGGCTGAAACGGCTCGCGCCCAACCTGACCGAGGCCTGACCATGTCGATGGTGAATGCATTTTCGCGCGACGATTTCGAACGGCTGAGCGATGCCGAACAGGCGCTGATCGCGCGGCGGGAAAAGGTGCTCGGCCCGGCCTACCGCCTGTTCTACGAAAAACCGCTGCATCTGGTGCGCGGCGAAGGCGTCTTCCTCTACGACACCGCGGGCGAAAAATATCTCGACGCCTATAACAATGTTGCCTCGCTCGGCCATTGCCACCCGCGCGTGGTGGAGGCGATCACCAGCCAGACCGCCGTGCTCAACACCCATACGCGCTATCTGCACGAGGGCATCGTCGACTATGCCGAGACGCTGACGGCGACATTCCCAGCGGCGTTGAGCCAGGCAATGTTCACCTGCACTGGCAGCGAGGCGAACGACCTTGCCGTGCGCATCGCCCGCTACGTCACCGGCGGCACCGGCATCATCTGCACCGATCTCGCCTATCACGGCCTGACGGGCGCGGTCGCCGAATTCTCGCCGTCGCTGGGTGAATCCGTCACGCTCGGCCCGCATGTGCGCACCGTGGCGGCACCCGACAGCTACCGCCATTCGCCCGAGGAGGTGATGGAGAAATTCGGCCGCGACGTCCGCGCCGCCATCGCCGATCTCAAGCGCCACGGCATCAAGCCGGCCATGCTGATCACCGATACGATCTTCTCCAGCGACGGCATCTTTGCCGGCCCCAAAGGCTTCCTGAAGCCGGCCGTGGACGCCATTCATGAAGCCGGCGGCCTGTTCATCGCCGACGAAGTGCAGCCCGGTTTCGGCCGTACCGGCGAGACCATGTGGGGTTTCGAGCGGCATGGCGTGGCGCCCGACATGGTGACGATCGGCAAGCCGATGGGCAACGGCTATCCGATGGCCGGCATCGTGCTGCGTCCCGAGGTGATCGCCGACTTCGGCCCGCGCGCCCGCTACTTCAACACGTTCGGCGGCAATCCGGTTGCGGCGGCAGCCGGCAAGGCGGTGCTCGACACCATCCGCATCGATGGCCTGCAGCAGAATGCACTTGAGGTCGGCAATTATCTGATGGATGGCCTGAGGGCGCTTGCCTGGCGCTATCATGCCATCGGCGACGTACGCGGATCGGGCCTGTTCATCGGCGTCGAGATTGTCGCCGATCCTGCCGCAAAAAGCCCGGACGCGGCACTGACGACCCGCATCGTCAACGGCCTGCGCGAACGCCGCATCCTCATTAGCGCGTCCGGCCCGCGCGCCAACGTGTTGAAGATCCGCCCGCCGCTCGTCTTCTCGCGTGAGAACGCCGACACGCTGATCGACGCGCTCGCCGATGTTCTGACGACGCTTTAAACAGAAAGGGCGAGGCCGCCTGTGCAGCCTCGCCCTCCAAAAAACCGCTTTAAAGAACTCAAACGAGCGCGGTGACCTGGATTTCGACCAGCAGTTCCGGCGCGGCAAGGCGGGCCTCGACGGTGGCGCGGACCGGCAGGTTGTCCTTGTCGACCCACTGATCCCAGACCTCGTTCATCTGGCTGAAATGCGCAATGTCGCGCAGCCAGATATTGGCGCTGATCAGCTTGGCCTTGGAGGTGCCGGCCTCGGCGAGCAAGCCGTCGATCTGGGCGAGGATATCGCGGGTCTGGGCGACCGTGTCGGCACCGTCGCCAGTCACGCCAGCCGTGGTGACGATGCCGTTGACGACGACGGCGCTACAGAACCGCTTGCCGGGCTTGATACGCTTGATCATGAAAAGTCTCCCATGGTTATGATCAGAGAATGGTTTTGCCGAAGGCCGACAAAAGAAATTGGCGCATTCCACGCCGATCGGCGATGGAAGCGCGGCATCAATGCCGGAAATGCTGAGCGAGCGCAACTTGCCGCTGAGCGTCGCCATTTCCATCGCCGAATGGGTCTCGCGCACCGTAATGCCGCCGCGCTTTGGACTAGCCGGCGCGCATCGCAACGGGTCTCGCCCGCTCCATCGGTACGGGTTTCCCGAGGTGGTACCCTTGCGCTTCCGCGCAGCCTTCGGCACGCAACAGCGCCAATTGCGCCGATGTCTCCACGCCTTCGGCGAGTACGGGAATGCCGAGACTGCGGCCGAGGGCGAGCACGGAGCGCAGGATCGCCCGCGCCTCGGAGCTGCGATCCGCATCACGCGTGAAGCAGCCATCGATCTTGATCTTGTCGAAGGGGAAGGTGCGCAACGTGTCAAAGGACGAGTAACCGACGCCGAAATCGTCGATCGCCAGGAAGACACCGAGCGCCTTGACCTGCCGCAGCACATGCAAAGCCTTGGCCTTGTCGGCAATGAAGGTCGATTCGGTGATTTCGAGCTCGAGCCGCTTTGCTGGCAGTCCCGTTTCGAGAAGCACGGCGCGCAGCAGCGCCGGGACATCGCTATTGATGACCTGAACAGGAGAAAGATTGACGGCGACCTTGTGCGGCGCGTCCCAGGTCGCGGCCTCCGCGCAGGCGGCGCGCAGCACCCATTCGCCGATCGCCAGGATATGGCCGGTCTCCTCGGCGATCGGAATGAAGATCGCGGGCGAGATGCTGCCGTGCAGCGGATGGTTCCAGCGCAGCAGCGCTTCGTAGCCAACGGTCCGGCCCGATGCCACGTTCTTCTGCACCTGATAGTGCAGGGCGAACTGGCCAAGCTCCAGCGCGCGGCCGAGGTCCTGGGCAAGCGCATAGCGCTCGAGGGTCGCCTGCTCAATCGCCGGCTCATAGAAGGAGATGCGGCGGGAAAGATCGTGTTTGGACTGGTACATGGCCAGATCTGCATGGCAGATCAGCATCTCGCGGTCCGCCCCGTCATCCGGGAAGATCGCAACGCCGATGCTCGCCATGCTCGGCAGGACGTTTCCGGCGACGGAGAGCGGTGTGGTGAGCGCCGCATCGAGACGGGCGAGAAAACTGTCGAGCGCGGTGCGATCCGAAAACAGCTTCACCGCCATGAATTCGTCGCCACCGATACGCGCGACGAACTCGTCCTCGCGCAGGAGGCCGGCCAGCCGGCGGCCGATCGTTATCAATACGTCGTCACCGGCCTTGTGACCGTAGACGTCGTTGATTTCCTTGAAGCGATCGAGATCGATGCCGATGACCGCGACCTTCTCCTGGCTCTTTTGAGCCTCGGCAAAGGTGCGGTCGAGATGAGCGAGTGCCTGCGGGCGATTGGCGAGGCCCGTCAGCGCATCGTGCAAAGCAAGATGCTCGAGACGGCGCAGGGTTTCCTGCGAGGCCTGTTCGTCGAGCAGATAGCTGATGACGCCGGAGCCGGCCACCAGCATGCCGACGCCCACAACAGCAAACGCGGCCAGTGCCGAAGAGGACGCCGACTGGCTGCCGACCGCAATCGGCGTCACCGCGAGAGCTGCCATGCCGGTGAAATGCAGGCTGAGGACGGCAAGCATGAACAGTGCGACCGCCAGATAACCCGCATCCCGGATAAATGGCCGGACCGCCTGGCGCATGGTGAGCGCACCGAAGAACATCGAGAAGGCGAGCGACAGCAGGATGTAGCCGGCCTGCCATTCGATGACGCCGTCGATGCGGAAAGCGAGCATGCCACTGTAGTGCATGGCGGAGATCGCAAGACCGACGATTATGCCGCCGATCTCCGGCGCCGCGTAGATGCCCTTCGAAAGCGCAACCCAAAAACCATAGGCGCAGCCCGCCACGGCGACGAAGAGCGAGACCATCGTCCAGGCCGGATCGAAGGTGAAGGCGGCGCCCGCATCGTAGGCGACGACCGCGATGAAATGCACACACCAGATCGAGGACCCAGCCGCCTGCGAGGCCAGCAGCACCCACCCGGCCCGTTGTCGCCCGACACGCGCCCGCGCCTGCCGGAACAGGCGGAACGTCACCCAGCTGCCGGTGATGCCCACCGCGAGCGCCAGCAGGATCAGCCAGGGATTGTGCGTCACGACAAGGCACGAGAGAATGCGCATTCAGACACTCCGAAAGCGCACGGCGGGTGGCACTTTGCGTGTACTCCCGAATCAGATCCGCACGCCTGACGAGTATCGAAGATGCACACAACTATCCTAAGATTCGGATAGCGATGATGGTTAAAAGCCCTTAACCGGGCCGCGCGTCACGTCCAGGCATAACGCACAATATGGAAGAAGACGGGAGCGGCGAAGACGAGACTGTCGGCCCGGTCGAGCATGCCGCCATGGCCCTCGATCAGGTGGCCCCAGTCCTTGACGCCGCGGTCGCGCTTGATCGCGGAAGCGACGAGGCCGCCGAAGAAACCCATGATGCAGGAAAGGCCTGCGAGCACGCCCGCCTCATAGGGCGAAAAGGGTGTCAGCCAGTAGAGCCCGGCGCCGAGGGCGGAGGCGCTCGCGATGCCGCCGATCAGGCCTTCCCATGTTTTCGACGGCGAGACGTTAGGCGCGATCTTGCGGCGCCCGAAGAGCTTTCCGAAAATATATTGCAGCACGTCGCTGCCCTGCACCGTTGCTATCAGGAAGGCGATCAGCAGCAGGCCGCGGCCCTCGTTGCCGGGAATGGGCAGTGTCACCAGCGCCGGCACATGGCTGATGCAATAGACCGAGAGCATGATGCCCCATTGCTGCTCGCTGACCCGTTCGAGGAAGCGGGACGTGTCGCCGCGGATGGCCGTCATCGCCGGCATGGCGAGGAAGCAATAGACTGGAATAAAGATCGAATAGAGCCCGTACCAGTCGATCCAGATCAGGTAATATTGCGTGGGGATGACGATGACGAACATGCCGATGAGCGTCCAGCGGTCGGCATGACGCGTGTTGGTGAGCGTCACATATTCGCGCAGGGCCGCGAAGGAGACGAAGGCGAAGAGCAGGATCACGCCGCCCGTGCCGAACAGGAAGGCGACGGTGATGCCCGCCACCATGATCCACCAGGCCTTGATCCGCGCATTGAGATTTTCCAGCGTTGCCGGCAGCGGCTTGGGGCTGCGCCAGGAAAGCCCCGCGGCAACGAGGCTTGCCGTGGTGAGGATGGCGACGAGGCCCCAGAAAAGGCAGGTCGTGTCGTCGTTCATCGGCGGGTTCCATCCCTGTTGGGCGCGAGTGTGAGAAGGGCATTGCGGGCGCGATCGAGAAAGACCTTGCGGTCCTCCCCGTCCTGCAGCGCGACGGGCGCGCCGAACACGACGCGGCACAGAAGCGGGATCGGCAGCACGGCACCCTTGGGCAGCACGCGTGACATGTTCTCGATCCAGCAGGGCACGAGTTCGACATCGGGCCTCGCGCAGGCGAGATTGTAGAGACCGGAGCGGAAGCGCAGCAACGGCTCCTCCGTCATGTTGCGCGTGCCCTCCGGAAAGAAGATCAGCGATTGGCCGGCATCGAGCGCCGACAGCATAACCTGCATGGGGTCTGCGGCGCGCTCCACCCAGTTGCGCTCGACGAGAACGGTACGCAACAGCTTTCCTGCGATGAAGCGCCTGACGGCCCCGGCATTCCAGTAATCCGCCCCGGCGACGGCGGCGGTGCGGGCACGTTCGGGCGGCGTGAGGCAAGTCGAGACGAGGATGAAATCGCCGTGGCTGGCATGATTGGCGAAATAGATGCGCTGCCGGCCGTTCGGCCCCGTGCCGGCCCAGATCGGCCGCACGCCCGTCACCGCGCGGGAAAGGCCCGCGAGCACCGCACCAGCCGCCGCCTGCAGGAGGGAGGCGCCGTCCATCATACCGTCCCGCCCCCCGCGATCATCTCGAGCAGCAGGACGAGGTAGAGCGCAACACCGATCGAAAGCGCGATGCGCTGCAACCGGAGGAGCCGGCCGCAACCGGCAAGACGATCGGCCAGGGGTGCGGGAACGGGGCTCGCGGACCGCAGGCCCATGCGGGCGAGCACATCGTCGATTGCGGCTAGCCCCGCCGTCTCCTCGTCGTGAGACGCGGCGAGGCGGAACAGGGCGGCATCGAAGAGCAGGTGGACGGAGACGGCAAGCGGCAGCAGGCAGAAGGCGAGGAGCAGCCACCAGGCGAGCGGCCCGGTAAAACCTTCCGCGCCCGCGGTCGGCGGGGCGATGGCGAGGATCAGCAAGGCCGCTCCGCCGCCGACGAAAGCGTTGCGGCGCAGGCGCCTGACAGCATCGTTCGTCAGCGTCTTCCAGTCGCTCATCGCGCCGCCTCGTCGATGGCGGCAAAAATCTCGGGCCGCAGATGCACGGGGCGTCCCGCCGCCTTGATCCGTTCGCCGGCAATCGCGGCATTGGCGCCATGTCCCGCGCGGATCAGCCAGCAGGCCGCGACCGCGGCACTGCGCTGGAAGCCGAGGGCGCAGCAGATGAGGACCGGACCATGCCGGCTGGCGTCTTCGACGGCAAGGGCTGCCTCGCGGATGCGGCCCGCTTCGAGCGGGAGCAGGTCCGTCGAGGGAAAGGCGCGCCATGTGAGGCCGGGTGCGACGATCGCCGGCATTTCCGCCGTCATATCAATCACGGCGACATAGGTCGAAAGCTCGGAACGTCGCGGGGTGCGTCCGAGGAAGACGCCGTCGGCAAGTTCGACGGCGGGGGTCATGTCTCGCGTCCACCAGAGCACGTTCAGCCGGGCGCCGAGACGGTAGGGCCAGAGCAGCCACCGGCTGGCGAGGCTGATGCGTCCGTCGGCCTGCTTCTGGAAGATACGTGGGCCGGCGCCGGCATAGCCGAGAGCGACGATGGTGAGCGCCAAAGCCGGCCAGAGGAGAAGAAGGCCGGCGCCGGACTCCCGCGTTGTGAGAACAGCCAGCAGCAGGAAGGTGACGGCACCGGCGGCATAGAAGCGTACCAGCCGCCATGCTTTCGCGTCCTGCGTCCAACGGAAATCGGCCAGCGGCGACGGGCCTTGCGCCGGGAAGAGCCAGAGCGCGAAGAGGCCGAGCAGCGCGCCGGTCGGGATATCGATGAGATGGTGCTGCCAGGTCGTCAGCACCGACAGGCCGATCAGCAGGCTCCAGACATGCCAGAGCGCCAGCACCGCGCCGCGCAGCCGGCCACGCCAATGATCCCAGATGATGACGAGCAGCGCGATATGCAGCGAGGGCGCCTGGTTGAACGGCTTGTCAAAGCCGCCGAGCACATCGAACATAAAGCCCGGCAGACCATGCGTCTCCGGCCGCACGAAGATCGCCTGCAACGGAAAGGCGATGAAGCAGGAAACGGCAACGATCTGCGCCGTCAGATAGCGCCGCGCCAGCCGCCCGACCGCCTCAGGCGTCTCGTTGACGAAGAGCGAGAGCGCATAGAAGGCGTTGATCGACCAATAGGGCACGATCGTCCAGGCAAGGAAGGGAATGTGCCGCTCCCAGCCGAAGGCGAGGTTGGACACATGGGCGCGCTGCGCGGCCAGCCAGTTCGCCACGCCATAGGTCAGGTAGAAGAACGGCGCCAGAAACGCGAGCCAGAGCGCCGCCGCGCGCAAAACGGCGCGGCGATCGACGGTCGGCACTAAAACGACGCCCTCCCCCATGCCGCCCTCAGATGCGCTCGGCCAGCGAGACGGTGAAGATGCCCCAGATATCGATGCGCTGCTCGATCTTGCGGAAACCGGCGGCGGCGACCAGCTGGTCCATCTCCTGCTGCGTGCGCCGGCGCATGATCCAGGCCTCACCGCCGCGATGCGAGGTGAGCGCACGGGCGATCATCTCCAGCTGCGGATGCCAGGGCTGGCCGGTATAGACGAGGAGCGATCCCGGCTCCAGCGCCCGTGAGAGGCCTGCAAGCGACGCCTCGATCTGGGTGTTGTCGGGGAAGAGTTCGTAGAGGCCGGAGACGATGGCGAGCGTCGGCCGCGGCTCTATCGACGCCAGCCCCTCCGTATCGAAGGCATCGGCGCGGTGAAAGCTGGCAATATCCCGCAGGCCGCGTTCGGCGATCAGCGCCGTGCCTTTCTCCACATTGATCGGCGAATAATCCTGCAGGCGGATGCTGTCCGGCTTCGCCTCGGAGGCCGTCACTGCATCCAGCACATAGCGCCCGTGGCCGGCGGCGATGTCGAGCACGCGGATCGCCTTGCCGTCGCCCTTGAGACGCGCAAGCGCCTTGCCGATCAGTTCCTCCAGATGCACCTTGCGCTGGCGAATGCCGCGCCAACCGATGGCATCGAGGAACTGGCGGTCGATCAGCCGCCCGCCGGGACCCAGACCGCGCGGTTCGTTCTCGTAGACATAATCCAGCGTCGAGCCGGAGTCGAAGCCGGTGCGCACGCCCGTCGCGATACCTTTGGAAAACAGCCCACCGATCCGGATCGAGGCGCGCGTCAGCGCCCAATAGGCGCCGCGCGGCGAAAACAGCGAGAGCGGCGTCGCCAGCCGGTCGGCCTCGTCGCGGGTGAAGCCGGAGAGGTGCGCGCGGCGGACATCCGCGACAACAGGCGGCTCGGCAAAGCGCGCGAGGATGAAGCTACGGACCTTGTCCAGCGCCTTGGCCCGGTCCCGCTCGCCGAGCGTATCGTGGAAGAAGCCGGGCAGCACATGTCGCTCCTTGATCGTGCTGCCGAGATTTTCGAAGAAGCGGTGCTGCGGGCCATGGCGTACGACGAAATCGCTGCCGGAAATCAGAAGCTGCGTCGGCACGGTGATCGCGCGGGCATCCGCCACCACGCGATCGGCCGCCTCGTAGAGCTCCAGCAGGATGTTGGACGCGATGGGCCGGGTGATCAGCGGATCGGCCTCGAAGGAGGCGATGCGCTCGGGATCATGTGTGAGGAAACGCGCCTTGACATAGGAATTGACGAAGAACGTGCCCTTCAGCTTCTGCCAGAGCGCGATGCCCTCTCTCGCAAAGGGCACATAGAGCTTGACGCTGAAGGCCGGCGAGGCAAGCACCAGTGCGCGGATATCGGGCGCATAGTCATGCACCCAGGTCGCGGCCAGCACCGCGCCGACGCTCTGCGCCAGCACGACGACCTGGTCCATCGCAAAACCGTCGGTCTCGCGGATATGGCGCACGAAACAATCGAGGTCGCGCACGGAATGGGCGAAAGATGGCGAATGGCCGCGCTCGCCGGGCGAGCGGCCGTGCCCGCGTGCATCCCAGGCATAGAAGGCGAAATCGGCAAGCCCCAGTTCCTCGGCGATATGGGCGACGCGGCCGCTGTGTTCGTGGCCGCGATGAAGCAGCACGATTGCGCCCTTTGCCGTGCCGGACCGGGCCGGCCAGTAGCGATAGAAGAGCTCTACGCCATCATGGCTCGCAAAGGCTTTTTCGATCATGCTGTCCCCCTCATGCGGATGTCATTCTCACCTATACGGATGAAGCTCCATATTTGCAGTTGATTTCCCGTCGATTGCACATTCATTTCGGCCCGAGCAATCGAGCGGATTCGAGCATTCATGTCGATCTATAAACTGAAATCGTCCTTTCAAACCCTCCTCAGGCCCTTGGTCGGGCGGCTCGCCGCCATGGGCCTCACCGCAAACCAGGTGACGCTGGTGGCCGCCGTCGTCTCCATCGGCATCGGCGCGCTTCTCCTCGCCCACCCCGAGCCTGCACTTTTCGCCCTGGTTCCCGTCTGGATGGTCCTGCGCATGGCCTTCAACGCCATCGACGGCATGCTGGCGCGTGAACACGGCCAGAAAAGCGCGCTCGGCGGCTATCTCAACGAGATCACGGATGTGGTGTCGGATGCCGCGCTTTACGTACCCTTCGCGCTCATCGCGCCCTTTTCACTGCCTTGGCTGACAGCGATCATCTTCCTCGCCACGCTCACGGAATTTGCCGGCGTGCTCGGCGTCGCGCATGGCAATGGCCGCAACTACGAGGGGCCGATGGGCAAGAGCGACCGGGCGCTGCTGTTCGGGGCGCTCGGTGCGCTCGTCGCTGTGTTCGGCACCTTGCCGGCCTGGACCTGGCATATCCAGCCCATGGCCTGCGTGCTGCTCGCCTGGACGGTCGTAAACCGGGTACGCGCCGGACTGTCAGGCGCGTAAACGTCAGCGCTTGAACCGGCCCGGCGTCGAACGACCGGTCACCTGCTCCCAATGTTCGTCCGCGCGCCGCTCGAAGGTCGCGGCGTCGCGCGCGTCACTCTGATAGAAGGCGCCGCGCGGCACGTCGGGCGCATAATCCTGCTCGCTCCAGCCGCGCCCATCGTCATGCGGGAAGGCATAGCCGACATGGCCGAGTGCCGCCGCGCCCTTGTAATGCGCGTCGCGCAGATGCATCGGCACAGCCGAGGGCGCCTCGTTCGCCACATGGGCAAGCGCCAGCGAAATGCCGCGGCAGGCCGAATTGGATTTCGGCGCCCGCGCGACATGCAGGGCGGCGTGGGCAAGGATGATCTGCGCCTCGGGATAGCCGATCTTTTCCACCGCATGGAGGGCCGCGACCGCCGTCTGGAGCGCGGTATTGTCGGCAAGGCCGACGTCTTCGGAGGCGTGGATCATGATGCGGCGGGCGATGTAGCGCGGGTCTTCGCCGCCGTGAATCAACCGGGCGAGCCAGTAGAGCGTCGCGTCGGGATCCGAACCGCGCATGGATTTCACGAAGGCGGAGACGACGTCGTAATGCGCATCACCCGAGCGGTCGTGGTTGACGGGGGCGGCCGCATAGGCCTCCTCCACCATCGCCTCGGTCAGGACGACCGCCCGGCCCGGTTCATGGCCGACGGCGAGGCTTTCCAGCACGGTCAGCGCCCGGCGTGCATCGCCGCCGGAGCGGCCGGCGATGCGGCGCAGCTGCGCCGGCTCCAGCCGAACCTCGATGCCGCGATTCGCCAGATGCCCGACGCCGCGGCGCACCACCTCCTCCATCTCCTCGAGCGTCAGCGGCTCCAGCTTGAGGATCGTCGAGCGGGAAATAAGCGCAGGCGTCAGCGTGTGATAGGGATTGCCGGTGGTCGCGCCGATGAAATCGGCGACGCCCTCCTCGCAGAGCGCCAGAAGATGATCCTGCTGCGTGGCGCTGAAGCGATGCACCTCGTCGGCAAAGAGCAGGGTCGGGCGCATGCGCGCCTCGTCGGCGATCTTCCTGATGTCGGCGACATTGTTATGGGCGGCATGCAGCGGCCGGAAATTCTTGCCGAGCATATTGCCGATGGCCCGCGCGATCGACGTCTTGCCCAGCCCCGGCGGGCCGTAGAGGATGATGCTGCCGAGCCGCCCGGCGGCGATGCGCCGGCGCAGCATCGTGCCCTCGCCGATCACCTTTTCCTGGCCGATCACATCGTCCAGCGTTGCCGGCCGCAATTCGGCGGCAAGCGGCATCGAGCCGGTGCGCGGCGCGGCATCGAAAAGATCGGTCATGGCACTCCTCGTCGAAAATTCAGGCCGGCCGGCGGCGTGCCGCAATCGCCGTCACTTCCACCTTCATGTCGGGATCGGCCAGGGCGGCGACGCCGACGGCGCAGCGGACCGGATAGGGCTTCCTGAAGTAGCTGCAATAGACCTCGTTGAAAGCCGGGCGCTCGTTGATATCGGTGAGGTAGATCGTCAGGTGCAGCACCTCGGCGAGGCTGCTGCCGGCCTTTTCCAGCGAATTCTTCAGGCTTTCCAGCGTTGCGATGCTCTGGGTCCTGATATCGCCGGTCTCGATCGAGCCATCGGCGCGCAGCGGGATATGCGTCGTGAAGAGCAGGTTGCCGAGGCCTGTCGTATCGGAGGAAATCTCGCTCTCGCCCGTATCCTCGATGAAGAAGGGGGCATTGTTGTCAGCCATGAGTTGGTCTCCTTGCTGTTACCAGACCGTGCCGCGCGCGGCGACATCCTCCACGCGGGTGACGATGCCGCCCCGGTGGAAGACCATGCGGTCGAAAAGATTGCTGACGACGCAGGTGTGGTTGGGCACGATCCTCACCACGCTGCCGATCGGCGGGAATGCAGCGCCATAGGCGCCGATATCGACCACTGCATGTTCTTCCGAAAGCGACAGGATGCGCGCCTCCTCGAAGCCGTCGATCTCGCCGTAATCGGAAAAGCCGAGCAGGTCCGACGTCAGCGCCTTGGAGCCGGCGTCGAGCACGGCGCGGTTTTCCGTGGGGCGCGAGATGACGGTCGCCAGGATATGCATGGCGAGATCGGCGCGCGTGCAATGGCCGGCGCGCACCATGCTGCGGTCGTTATAGACGTAGGTTCCCGCCCGGTGCTCCGTCGCCGACGGCACGAGATGGGCCTTGAACAGGTCCGGCGAGCCGCCGCTGGAGCGCACCGGGCAATCGACGCCCCTCGCCGCCAGAAGCGCCATCGTGCCGGACAGGAAAGCCTCGATCGCCTCGGCACCGCCGGGCGCCGGGTAGGTGAGAAGTCCACCGAAGCGCAGCCCGGGCGCTGTCGCGATCTTCTCCGCCAGAGCGGCCGCTGCCTCCGGTGTCTGCACGCCGCAGCGCTTGCCGCCGGTATCGCACTCGACCAGCACCGTCAGCGGATGCGCCGCGTCGAAAGCGCCGGCCAGACCCTCGACGGTGACGGCGCTGTCGGCGACGACGCTGAGACGCGCCACGCGGTCGTGCAGCGCGCGCAGGCGCTTCAGCTTCGCTGCACCGAGAATGTTGTAGGTGATGAGGAGGTCGTCGAAGCCCGCATCGGCGAAGACTTCGGCCTCGCTGATCTTCTGGCAATTCAGGCCGACAGCGCCGGCGTCGCGCTGGGCTTTCGCGACCGAGACGATCTTGTGCGTCTTGATATGCGGGCGGAACGCCTTGCCGTGCGCGTCGCAATAGGCCTGCGTGCGGTGGATATTGGCGGCAAGCCGGTCCTCGTCGATGACGGGCATGGGCGTTGCAACCTGATCGAGCGGCGTGCCGGCTTCGGGCCAGGGTGAATACATGGCGAACCTTCGGATTTGCGCGGCGCCCGCAAAGGGCACCCGGGAGTGCTTCCCGCACTATGGTACGAAACGACGCGGGAAGAAACGGCTTAGGGCCTATGCCTTGCGTTCCTGCAGGATGTTTCCACCGTCCACGACGAGCACTGCCCCGTTGACGTAGCTCGCCTTGGCCGAGGCGAAGAAGACGACGGCGGCCGCCATCTCGTCCGGCGTGCCGGCCCGGCCGCAGGGGGTGGCCTGCGCCGCCCGGCGTTCCTCTTCGGTCGAGGCACCGGTGTCCACCCAGCCGGGGGCGACGGCATTCACGGTAACGCCGCGCGGGCCGGCTTCGAGCGCCAGCGCGTGTGTCATGCCCACCATGCCGGCCTTGGCGGCGGAATAGGCGGTCTCGCCGGGATTGGCGACATAGGGGCCGGTCACCGAGGCGACATTGACGATGCGGCCAAAGCCATCGGCATACAT
Source organism: Shinella sp. M31 (assembly GCF_049199205.1). NCBI lineage: Bacteria > Pseudomonadati > Pseudomonadota > Alphaproteobacteria > Hyphomicrobiales > Rhizobiaceae > Shinella > Shinella sp. M31. Next base: position 58,581 of record NZ_JBLZPH010000072.1, read on the forward strand.
ATCCGGCAGGTAGATGCGCGTGGCGAGAAAAGCGGTCTTCAGGCTGACGGCGATGCCGCGATCCCAGTCCGCCTCCTCCAGATCGACGAATTCCCGCTGCAGCGCCGGCTGCGCGACGCTGCCCATGCCGGCATTGTTGACGAGAACCGAGGCCGGTCCCGTCGCCTGCCGCAGGGCTTCGACGGCGGCCTTGTCGGTAAGGTCGCAGATATGGCCGGTCGCGGCGAAGCCCGCCGCGCGCAATTCCTCTGCGCGGGCGAAAATGCGCTCGCTGGTCGCCACGAGATGGACGTGAAGGCCCTCCTCTGCCAGGCTTCTGGCACAGGCAAAGCCGATGCCGTCGGCGGCCCCGGCCCCGGTGATGATCGCGGTCTTGCGCTGCATCGGCTTGTCCTCAGTAACCAGCGGTGACGCCGAAATCGATGGAGAGCGCCGCGCCGGTGATCGGCGCGCCGTCGGGCTCGCAGAGGAAGGCCACCATGCGGGCAATTTCCTCCGGCTTGATGAAGCGCGCGGCCGCCTGCTGCGGATAGTTGGACAGGAGTTTTGCCTTGTAGCCATCCGGGTCGCCCTCGCCGTAGCGCTCGGCCTGGAATTCGATCATCGGGGTCGCGACGTCGCCGGGGCAGACGGCGTTAACGCGGATCTGGCGGGGTGCAAGCTCCAGCGCCAGCGCCTTGGTGAGCAGCACGAGGCCGCCCTTCGAGGCGCAATAGATCGCCGCGCCGTTGTTGCCGACGAGGCCGGCATCCGAGGCGATATTGACGATGGAAGCGCCGGCGCCGAGATGCGGGATCGCAGCCTGGATCAGGAAGAACGCACCCTTGAGATTGACGTCGAAGACGATATCCCAGTCCGCTTCCGTCATGGTCGTGGAATCGCCCTCGCGCCAGACGCCGGCGGAATTGACGACGACATCGAGGCGACCGCGCCAGGCGAGCACGGCCTCGACGGCGGCGGCGCAGGAAGCGATCCGGCGCATGTCGAGCGGCACGGAGAGCGCATCGCCGCCGCCCGCGGCAAGGGTCTCAACTGTCTGCGTCAGGCGCTCGGTTTCGAGGTCGGCGATGGCAACCGCATAACCTTCCCGCGAAAGCCGCGCCGCGATCGCCGCTCCCATGCCGCCGGCACCGCCGGCAATGAGCGCTACTCTTCTGGTCGCCTGATCGGTCATGTCTGCCTCTATGGGATGGATTGCCGCCCGCGTCACTTGCGGGTCAGGCTGAAGGAAAAATGGCTGCCGCGATGATAATCCACGGCATAGTTCACCGGGATGCCGGCGATGTTGAAACAGGTTTCGGTGATCAGCAGCGCCGGGCCGAAATCCCTCAGGCCATGCCGCTCGACCACGTCATCCGGCAGCATGACGGCCGAAACGCTCGCCGCCGACATGCGCGGGCGGTTGGCGTGTTCCTCGAGGACCTTCATCAGCGACCCGCTCCACTCGATATCGTAGAGCCGGCCGGGAATGACGCTGCGGGGCACGTAGTCGATGCAATAGAGGATCGGCTCGTCGCCATGCAGGCGGATGCGCTCGATACGGATCACGCGATCGGTCGGCGTAAGCTTCAGGCTCTCGGCGACACGCTTTTCCGGCGTTTCCTCGGAAATCGACAGCACCTTGTTGACGGTCCGGTAGCCGTAGTGCTGCGCCATGTCGGTGACGCTCTCGAAGACGGTGATCGGCCGGTCGACCTGCACGGCCGAAAGCGCGGAGACGAAGCGGCCGCGGCCATGCTCGACATAGATCACGTCGTCCTGTTCGAGCAGCTTCAGCGCCTCGCGCAAAGCGGGCCGCGAAATCTTGAAGCGTTGCGTCAGCTGTGCCTCGGTCGGCAGCTTGTCGCCCGGCTGCAACCCCTCGTCCTTGATCAGATCGGCAACCCGGTCCCGCAACTGGACGGCAAGGGTGCGCGAATCGCGAAGGGGTTCCTCCACCGGATGCCTCTTTCGTCGTTGTCGTCACCTTTCTTGTCTGACAAATTCCGGATGGTCAAGCCGGCGTCCGAACGGGCGCGACTTGTGCAATATGTTACGCTTCCGCTTATCGGGAAAATCCGCGACTTGGCTTGACAGCGGCGAACCATGATGTCAGTTGTCTTACAACATTGAAACGCATGACCACGAGGGTACGTCCATGCTGAACTTCGACGAACAGAGATTCCTGCGCATCCAGTCCGGCGCCGTCGGCCTGCAGAAGCGGCTGGAAACGGTGGTTGCATCCTGCCTTGCCGCCGGTGCGGAAAACATCTTCTTCCTCGGCACAGGCGGTGCGGCGATCCTCATGCAGCCGGCCGCCCAGCTCCTGCAGCGCCGCTCGCGCTTCCCTGCCTTCATCGACATGCCGGCGGAGCTCGTGCTGACCGGTTCGGCGAACCTGACGGACAAGTCGATCGTCGTCATGCCCTCGCTGTCGGGCACGACGAAGGAAAGCGTAGCACTTCTCGCCAAACTGAAAGAAATCGGCGCGACCGTGCTAACCCTCGTCGGACATGAAGAAACCCCGCTCGGCAAGGGCGGAGACCATGTCTTCGTCAACTTCGCCGAAGACGACACGTCCTGCGAATCCTTCTATCTCCAGTCGCTTTTCGTGGCGCTGGCGGTCCTCAAGCACCGCGGCGAGATCGAAAACCACGACGCCATCGTCGCGGAACTGGCGCGGCTGCCGGCGCTGCTGCTGGAGGTCAAGCGCGCCTACGAGCCGAAGGCGGAAGCCTTTGCCAAGGTGCTGGCCGGCTCCGATTTCCACATCGTCACGGGTGCCGGCAATGTCTGGCCGGAAGCCTTCTATTACGGCATGTGCATCCTCGAGGAGATGCAGTGGATCCGCACCCGCCCGGTGCATGCATCCGACTTCTTCCACGGCACGCTGGAGCTGGTCGAAAAGGGCGTGAGCGTCATCCTGTTCAAGGGCGAGGATGCGCTGCGGCCGCTCGCCGAGCGCATCGAGAACTTCGCGCCGAACTACACGGACAAGCTCACGGTGCTCGATACCGCCGAATTCGAGCTGCCGGGCATTTCGCCCGAGGTGCGCGGCCTCATCTCCCCGGTCCTGCTGGCCACCGTGCTGGAGCGCATCAGCGCCCATCTCGAGGTTATGCGCAACCATCCGCTGACGACCCGCCGCTATTACAAGCGCGTCGCCTACTGATCGACGGCTTGACGTGAACGCCTGCGAGCCGCGAATGCGCCTGTCCGTATTCGCGGCTTTGCCGTCCCTAAAGAGATCCGCATGAAAAGCTTCCGCTTCGCCGCCGTCGGCGACAATTGCATTGACCGCTTTCGCCCGCCCGTCTCGCAATCGCTCGTCGGGGGCAATGCGGTGAATGTCGCCGTCCAGCTCGCGCGGCTTGGCCAGGCCTCGTTCTATTTCGGCGCCGTCGGCCCGGATACCGCCGGCCGCTGGACACGGGAACTGATCGCGCAAAACGGCGTCGACGTCAGGCACCTGAAGGAGCGCGACGGCATCACCGCCTATACGGACATCGATGTCCTGCCCTCCGGCGAACGCGTCTTCCTCCATGAGGATTTCGGCGTCTGCGCCGGCTACCGGCCCGATGCCGGCGACATCGCCGTGCTGAAAACCATGGATCACGTCCATATCGGCTGGATGGACGATGGCGGCGCCCTGCGTCGCACGCTGGCTGCCGCCGGTATCAGCGTCTCGCAGGACATTTCCGTCAATGCCGATCCCACCAACCTTGGTACCGGCGGCCTTGCCATCGCCTTCGCTTCGGCAGGCAGCGAGGACGGCGCGGCGGATCGGCAGCTGGAGCGCCTGCTTGGCGATGGCGTGCCGCTCGCCGTCGTAACGCGCGGCAGCAAGGGTTCCGTCGTCAGCGATGGCAAGGCGCGTTTCGAAGCGGGTATTCGCACCGTCGAGGTGGTCGATACGACCGGCGCCGGCGACAGTTTCATCGCCGGCTTTCTCGCCGCCCGCATCGCTGGAAAGCCGCTGCCCGATTGCCTTGCAGCCGGGCGCGACCAGGCAGCGGCGACCTGCACCCATGTCGGCGGGTTCCCGCAGGATGCCCGGGCGCTCTGAACGGTTACTTCAGAACCAGCCAGCCGGAAAAGATGATGATCGCGGCGCCCATCAGCGTGTGCATTTCCACGGGTGTCGAGAACAGGAAGACGCCGTAGAGGCAGCCCCAGATGATCTGGCTGTACTGGAACGGCGCGACGACCGAGGCTTCGCCGACCCGGAAGGCGCGCACAAGCAGCGCATTGCCGACGATCATCAGCACGCCACCAGCCACCGCATAGCCGAAGATGGGAAGATCGAGCGGCTTCAACTCGCCGGAGACGGCCGCCACGGCGAAGGCGACCGGCGTCATCACCACAAGAAGGCTCGCGACCAGCGCCTCATCCGTCTCCGCCATCTTGGTCCGGCGCAGCAGGATCAGCGACAGCGAGAACAGCACCGCCGAGACGAAAGCGGCGAGATGGCCGGCATTGAGCGGTGCGGCACCCGGCTTCAGCGCCACGGCAACGCCGGCAAAGCCGACCAGCACGCCCAGCCAGCCGATGCGCGACAGCCGCTCGCCCAGAAAGACGAAACTCAGCATGGCCACCAGGATCGGCGTCAGGAAGGCGATCAGATAGGCCTCGGCCATCGGCAACGTGGCAAAGGCGTAATGGATCAGAAGCGTATCGAGCGCCAAAAGCAGCGCCCGCCAGAAGGCGAGCGACGGCTGGCGCGGAATCAGGCGGCGAACGCGGCCCGTGACGAGCGCATGGACCAGAAGGAGGATCAGCGCCGTGGCGGTGATGAGGAAGGTCACCTGCGGCGCGGGGATCGTGCCCGCCATGATCTTGACGATGGCATCGGTCGCGGAAAACACGAAGAAGGCGACGAGCACGATCAGAGCGCCCTTGCCGTTCGACGGCACGACCGGCGTGCCGTCGCCCTCTGCCACGGAGGCGTCAGCGGACATTGAAGCGGCCGAACCTTTCTTCAATGCGGGACTGGGCATATTCCAGGCCGATCGAGAGGATCCAGTAGATCATGGAGGCGGTGATCAGCATCTCGATATGGCGGAACTCGGTCTGCCCCTGAGTGCGCGCAAGGTACATGATTTCCCAGACACCGACGACGGAGACGAGCGAACTATCCTTCAGCATCGCGATGAACTGGTTGCCCGTCGGCGGGATGATGACGCGCATGGCCTGCGGCAGGATGACGAGCGCCATGGTCTGGGCGGGGCTCAGGCCGAGCGCGGTCGCCCCCTCCGTCTGGCCGCGGTTGATGCTCTGGATGCCGGCGCGGAAGATTTCCGTCATATAGGCGCCGTAGCAGAGCGACAAAGCGAGAATACCGGCCGGAATGGCCCCGATGACATAACCCACCTGCGGCAGGCCGAGATAGATGATGTAGATCTGCATCAGGAGCGGCAGGCCACGGAACAGCGACGTGTAGAAGGTCGCAAGTCCATAGACGACGCCGTTGCTGGAGAGTTTCGCAATGGCGCCGGCGAGCGCGATGATCGTGGCGATCAGGATCGAAACCGCGGAAATGAAAAGCGTCGTCGTCACGCCCTGGGTGATCAGGAAGCCGATCTTCTTGGCGATGAAGGAGAAGGAGAGATCGAAGGAATAGAAGAACAGCATCAGGAGTACGAAGAGCTCGACCCAGACGCCGACCACCTGCCAGCGGCGCGGCAGCTGCCGCAGCGCCTTCCAGTTCGCCGCGACGATCAGCGCGATCAGCACCGACGAGACGATGCGGCCGACGGCCGCGTTCTCCTTCAGCCAGTCGACGGAGGACGGCAGGATATGGCCGATCCAGGCGGAGCTGACGCCGATGGAATAGAGCACCGCCGCGACGATGGCGAGGATGAGCAGGCCGCCGGCCCTGCGCGATGCTTCGGGATAGGTGAGTATCAGTCGGCCAATCATGTTCCGCCCCTTGTTCTCGTTGAGCCGCTTACGCTGCGCGCTCGCGCCACCAGTCCTGCGCCTGGAGTTTCCAATAGGTGAGCTGCGCCACGGCAAGCCCGGCGAGACCGCCGGCCCAGACGAGGCCGAAGGGTTCGAAGAGCTTGTAGCGCTCGGTTTCACCGAGAATACCTTCCGCGATGACCTTGCCGCCGATGGCCGTCGTGTTGAGGCCATGGCCGCCAAAGGCGGTGCAGTACCAGACGCCGGGGCTCATGCGCCCGATCTGGGGCATCAGGTGGCGGGCATAGGACATTAGGCCCGACCAGGCGAGCTCGGTCTTGAGGCCGGCAAGCTGCGGATAGGTGCCAACCATTTCGGCACGCAGTTCCTTCACGAGGCCGTCCGTAGAGGCGGCGTGCGTGGTGATGCGGCCACCCCAGAGGATGCGGCGCCCGCCATCGACAAGGCGATAATAGTCGCCGGCACGGCGGTTGTCGCCGATGGCGTTTTTCGTGGCGATCGCCGAGGCGATGAGCTCGGGCGCGTCCTCACTCACCATGACATAGGTGGCAATCGGCAGATAGGACCGCTTCAGCTTGCCGTTCAGCGATCCGGTATAGCCGCCGGTGGTGAAGACGACATCCTTGGCCTTCACCTCGCCGCCGGATGTCTTGACGCGCTTTTCGGCGCCGGAGAAATCCACCGAGACGGCAGGAGACTGTTCGCAGATACGTCCGCCAAGGCGCTCGATTTCGGCTGCGATGGCGCGCAGATAGTTGAGCGGGTGCATGTGGAAGGCATGGGGATTGCGCAGCGCCTGGAAATAGCGCTCGGACTTCAACACCGCGCGCACGGCATCGCGGTCCATATAGTCGAGCTCGTAACCGTATTCCCGACGGGTCTCTTCGGCATAGGCCTTGAGGCTTGCGCCATCGTCGTAGCGTAGCACGCTCATGATGCCCGGTTCGGGCTTGGCATCGTCGATGGCGAGCGACGCGATATTCTCGCGGATGAAATCCATGCCTTCGATGGAGAGGTGATGCAGCTTGCGCGCCGCCTCCTTGCCGGTCACGCGGGCAATGTCGTCTCCGCCCGTCGCGTAGCCCGGGCCAACGAAACCGCCATTGCGCCCGGAGGCGCCGAAGCCGACGCTTTCGGCTTCCAGCAGCGTGACGCGTTTGCCGGCGCGGGCCAGCTGCAGCGCCGTGGTGAGGCCGGCAAGGCCGGCGCCGACGATGACCGCGTCGCATTCGACCGTGCCCGAAAGCGCCGGGCGCGCCGTCTGGTCCGCCATGGTTCGTTTGTAGTAGGTGTCCGGATAGGCCATTGGATGCTCCCCCTCGAATGAAATGGCGCGGGCAAAAATCGCCCGCGCCGGTCTTGCATCAGTCGGCGCTGTAATCCTTGCCGTACCACTTGGTGGTAAGCTGACCCAGCGTGCCGTCCTTCTTCATCTCCTCGATGATGCCGCCGACCTTGGCGGTCCATTCCGGATCGACCTTCTCGGCGATGACGACGAGCGGTTCGCGGAACGCGTATTCACCTTCGAGGACCTTGACCGGGTAGCCGTTTTTGATGGCGTTCATCGCGGTCTGCTCGGGCGCGATCACCGCGTCGAGACGCACGCCGTTGCCAAGGCGCAGATCGTCGAAGGGCAGCATGGAATCGGCAAAGGTGCGGACTTCACCCGGCTCCAGCTTGTATTCGATCGGCGGCAGGCCCGGTGCGTCGATTTCCAGCTTGCGGTTGATGAAGTCTTCCGAAGTCGTCGCGGTTTCGACGCCGATCACCTTGCCGTTGAGGTCGGTGACAGACTTGGCGTCGCTGTCCTTGTGCACGACGTAGACATAGGGGCTGTAGTAGTAGATGCCGACGAAATCGATCACCTGGGCGCGCGCCTTGGTCGGCGTGACCGAGCCGACACCGAGATCGTAACGGCCCTGCCAGCGGCCGCCGGTCAGCGTCTGCCAGTCCGGCGTCTCGAAGCTCACCTCGACGCCGAGGCGCTTGGCAATCTCGCGCGACACGTCGATGTCGAAGCCGACCATCTCGTTGTTGTCGTCGAGATAGCTCTGCGGCGGCCATCCGCTGTTGGTGGCGACGACCATCGCCTTCTTTTCCATGACGCGGTCGAGCGTCTCGCCGGCCTGAGCCGAAACGGCGGCAGCGACGAAGGCGGCGCCTACGGCCAGGCGCATGAAGAGCTTTTTCATGTGGTCCTCCTTTTGATCCGTCAGCTCGGATCCCCATTATGTAAGATGTCTGACAACTGAATGTGTCAGGGGATCACGCACCGAGTCAAGGGCGACACGGCGTTCCAGCTCATGAAACGATCAGATGAGCCTATAGAAATCCGTTATGAATACCCCCGAGACGAACGAAGTCGGCAAGCGCTCTCGCCAACTGCCGCATTATGGAGGCGTTCCATCGAGCAGTATGACGGTTCAGAAAGACCGTTACCGGACAACAACCCGGTCCCGTCCAGCCTTCTTTGCATCGTAAAGTCCGTTGTCCGCACGCGAAATGGCCGAGCCGACGCTTTCGGTGTCCCCGCAGATCGCGCCGCCCACGCTGACCGTCACCCTCAGCGTGTCCGCGCCGATGACGAAAGGCTCGGCTCCGACGACCTGCCGCAGCCGTTCTGCGACGGCATGGATCGAAACGGCGTCCGGGCGACAAAGCACGACGGCGAATTCTTCGCCGCCCATGCGACCGAAACGGTCCTCCGGGCGCAGCACACTGCGGCAGCGACGAGTGAACTCGATGAGCACAGCGTCGCCGACGCCATGGCCGTAGCGATCGTTGATCGTCTTGAAATGATCGATGTCGAGCATCAGGAAAGTAGCAGACGCGCCACTCTTCTGGCACTCCGCGTGGATATGATCAGCCTCCTCGAAGAAGCGGCGACGGTTCATAGCGCCGGTCAGAGGATCGGTATCGGCGAGAACTTTCAATTCCCTCGCGTAGCTGCGCTCACGCGTTACATCGATATACATGTTCACGTTGAAATTGCCGATCGTGCGGTGGCGGAACTGGATCGTCCGCGTCTCACCGCTCGCCGTCGCCACCTCAAGGTCGAAGGGTGTCATCTCGCGGTTTTCCGCGCGGGCGGCCGCGAGGGACTCGTACCATTGCGTTCGGGCAAACTCGCGATAATCCGGATCCGGATAGACGAGCCGCCACCAGTCCTCGATATTGGAAATCTCGTCCTGTGTATAGCCGAACAGGGCCTTGAAGGTTGAGTTGGCGAACTGGATCTGGTCGTCGGTGCCGGAGATCTCGAAGCCGAAGGGTAGCCAGTTGAGCAGCGAGATGACGTTCTCCTGCCAGCCGGCAAGCGTCACGGAGCCCTGCGGCGGTGCATCGAGGAAGGTGAAGAGGCGCAGGATCTCGCCTTCCACCGCAACCTTGGTGACCTGTACCATAAGCATGCGCTCCTGGCCCTGCACCTGCGCGCGGATCAGGAAGGGCTCGCCGGGAACGCCGACGGGCGCCACGCTCCAGATCTGGCCGAGCATCAGGGTCGCTTCCTGGCCGACCAGTTCCTCGACCGAACAGCCGCCAAAGCCCTCGAGGCCGCGGCCAAACAGGATCGCGGCATTGGCATTGGCATAGCGCACCGAAAGCGTCTGCTTTTCCATGAGAACGAGCGGTGCGCCAACGCAGTTCATCCAGAAGTCCACCTCCCGGCGGGACCTGCGCGAATGGGTCTCATCCGGTGACGGGGAGATCGGAACTGCGGTGTCAGGCATGCTCATGTGCTTGCTACTCGCTACACGAATAAGGTGTGGTCATTACACCATCCGCGAGAGGCTAGTGGCTCGGCGTAAGGATTTGGTTTACGCGGCGTGAGCATGTCATGGCGCGGCGACATAATTGCTTCATGGTGCATAAAAGCTTCAGGATATAGGGGCGAGCCGCGGCTGGAAACTTGTCACGTCCGGCCCATTTTTAGCAATACTAAAAAATGATTTGACGGCGCCCTTGTTTTTCGCACTATTGAAGTAATACTAAAAACCCGGTGAGCATGATGACAAGCCCCGCAAAGCAACCGTCGGCCGATACGCAGGCGGTGGGTGCGCGTCTGCGCGCCTGTCGACGAGCCTTGAAGATGACCTTGCAGGAGGTCGCGGATGCCGCCGGCTTCTCGGTCGGCTTCATCTCGCAGATCGAGCGCGGCATCACCATTCCCTCGCTGACGTCGCTTGTCGCCGTCTGCCGCGCGCTCAATGCCGATGTCGGCTCGTTCTTCCAGCCGCCACGCGTGGAAACACCGATTACGCGGCATGACGGACGCGCGGTCTATGGCCTCGGCGGCACGCCGGACAGCGCCGTAACCTATGAACGCCTTTCCGCCTCCTTCCCCGGCAGCGTCTTGTGCTCGACGCTCATCCATGCGCCGCCGGGTTTCCACAGCGAGCCCATGTCGCACGAAGGCGAGGAGATTTACTTCATCGTCGAGGGCGCGCTGACCATCGAGATCGACGGCGAGCACACCATTCTGGAAGCGGGCGATTCCGCCCATTTCCTCTCGACGCTGACGCACACGACCTGGAACCACACGAGCACGCCGACGACGATTTTCCATACCTGTACCATGGACGTCTTCGGCGCCGCCGAGGCGGCGGGCCGCACACCGGCGAGCTTCGTCGTCAAACGCAAATCCCCCTTTTCCGACACTCCGTAATCGCAAGGACAGATCATGACCGAACAGACCGCCACGCGCCTGAAGGCGCTGCGCCAGCGCATGGCCGAAACCGGCACCGGCCTCGTCGCCATCGCGCCCGGCTCCCATATGGACTGGGTGCTGGGCTTTCACCCGCATCCCGACGAGCGGCCTTGTCTGCTGCTGATCGGCCCGGAAAAGGAGGCGTTCCTGATGCCGGTGCTGAATGCCGAGGGCACGCGCGAATTCACCGATATCGCCTTCCACAACTGGGCGGACGAGGTCGGCCCGGTCGAAGCCCTTGCCGCCGCCCTTGCCGATATCGGCGCGGACGCTCCCGGCCTTGTCGCGCTCGACGAAACCATGCGCGCGGATTTTGCGCTGCTGCTGCTTGACGCGCTGCCGGCCGAGACGCGCCGCGATTTCACGCCCGCGACGCTCGGCGGTCTTCGCATGCGCAAGGATGACGCGGAATATGCCAAGCTGAAGATGAATGCCGGTATCGCCGACCGCGCCATGCAGGCCGCCTTCGCCGCCATCCGCCCCGGCATGACGGAGAAGGAGGTCGCCGCCGCCATCCGCGCGCATTTCTCCTCCGAGGGTGCCTCTCCGCAGTTCTGGATCGTCGGCGCGGGCGGCAACGGCGCCTTCCCGCACCATTCGGCGAGCGACAAGGTCGTGCAGGAAGGCGAAGCCGTCGTCATCGACATTGGCGGCCGCAAGGACGGTTTTCCCTCCGACATGACGCGCATGGCCGTCATCGGCACGGCACCGGAAGGCTATGGCGAAATCCACGCCATCGTCGAAAAGGCCGTGCAGGCGGCTCTGAAGGCGGCAAAGCCCGGCGCCCGTGCCCGCGACGTCGATGCCGCCGCCCGCACGGTGATCGCCGATGCCGGCTACGGCGACTATTTCGTGCACCGCACCGGCCACGGCCTGGGCATCGACATCCACGAGCCGCCCTATATTACCGCCACCTCGGATACCGTTCTGGAAGAGGGCATGGTCTTCTCCGTCGAGCCCGGCATCTACCTGCCCGGCCGCTTCGGCATCCGCCTGGAGGATATCGTGATCCTGCGCGCCGACGGCCCGGAAATCCTCTCCGCGCTGCCGCGCACGGTGCATGTCGTGCCGGCCTGATTGTCAATGAAGCGAGGCGGCGTGCGAGCGTCGCCCCGCCTGCAAGGGCCGATTTGTGAACAATGCGTTCTCGCCGGGTACCTTTTCAAGCCCGACGCGATGCACCATGTTCCGCCCAACACATCTTGCAACGGACGCTCTGCGTCGAGGCGACATCATGAAGAAAATCGGCTTTCTCTCCTTCGGCCACTGGACACCCTCTTCACAATCCCAGACCCGCTCGGCGGGCGATACGCTCCTCCAGTCGATCGACCTTGCCGTCGCGGCCGAAGAGCTTGGCGCTGACGGCGCCTATTTCCGTGTCCACCATTTCGCCCGGCAGCTCGCCTCGCCCTTCCCGCTGCTCGCCGCCGTCGGTGCGCGCACGAAGACCATCGAGATCGGCACCGCCGTCATCGACATGCGCTACGAGAACCCGCTCTATATGGCCGAGGATGCCGGTTCGGCCGACCTTATTGCCGGCGGCCGCCTGCAGCTCGGCATCAGCCGCGGCTCGCCCGAGCAGGTCATCGACGGCTGGCGCTACTTCGGCTACGAGCCGCAGGAGGGCATGAGCGACGCCGATATGGGCCGCCGTCACGCGGAGGTTTTCCTCGACGTCCTGAAGGGCGAAGGTTTTGCCCAGCCGAACCCACGGCCGATGTTCCCCAACCCGCCGGGCCTGCTGCGTCTCGAGCCGCATTCCGAGGGTCTGCGCGAACGCATCTGGTGGGGCGCCGGCTCGAACGCGACGGCCGTCTGGGCCGCCCAGCGCGGCATGAACCTGCAAAGCTCGACCCTCAAGGACGACGAGACGGGCGAGCCCTTCCATGTCCAGCAGGCCGCACAGATTCGCGCCTATCGCGAGGCCTGGAAGGAAGCCGGCCATAGCCGCACGCCGCGCGTCTCGGTAAGCCGCAGCATCTTTGCGCTTACCGACGACCGCGACCGCGCCTATTTCGGCCGGGGCGGCAAGGAAGAGGATTCGGTCGGCTTCATCGACGACAAGACCCGCGCGATCTTCGGCCGCTCCTATGCAGACGAGCCGGACAGGCTGATTAAGCAGCTGGCCGCCGACGAGGCGATCCAGGAGGCCGACACGCTGCTTCTGACCGTGCCCAACCAGCTCGGCGTCGAATATAACGCCCATGTCATCGAGGCGATCCTGAAACACGTCGCACCGGCGCTGGGCTGGCGCTGACAATCAAACGCGCCCGATCAAACGCGCTCGATGTCGCGGCGAAGCACGATGGAGGTCGTCAGATCCTCGACATTCTCCATCGTCGCAACCTCGTCGCGCAGTTCATTCAGCGCATTGATAGAGCCGACCTCGACCTCGACCACGAGATCGAGCTGGCCGCTGACCGAGGACACCTTGCGCACCGCCGAAAAGCCGGCGAGCCGGTCGAGCACGCCGATCGACGGCGTGCGCTTCAGCGTCACCAGCAGGAAGGCCTGGACCTGACCGTCGTCAAGCTGGCCGATATCGGCGCGATAACCCCGGATTATCCCGGCTTTTTCCAGCCGCGTGACGCGCTCGGTCGTTGCACTGCGCGACAGCCCGATGCGCCCGGCGAGCGACTTCATGGGGATGCGCGCTTCCTTCGTGAGGATGCTGAGGATCGTCCGGTCGATACTGTCCGTGCCCTGCATGATGCCCCTCTTCGCTGCGCCGACAAGATGACGGTTATTACAGACACAGTGCCGGCACAACCGGCATAATGCCGGATGCGCCGAAGCGCCGTCCATGCAAATCTTCACCCCGAAAAGAGGATTGCCATGAACGACATGCTGAAGACGACCCCGGATTTCTCCCTCGAAGGCGCCGCCGCCCTGCTCAAGGAGCATTACGGGCTTGCCGGAAAGCTCTCGCCGCTCGCCAGCGAGCGCGACCAGAATTTCAAGGTGGAAACATCGGACGGGACCTTCATCCTGAAGATCGTCAACGCCGCCGAGCCGGCCGTCGAGAGCGATTTCCAGACGGCGCTGCTCGCCCATCTCGGCGTGCATGCCGGCGATCTGCCGGTGCCGCATATCCGCCCGACGCTTTCGGGTGAAAGCCTGGCCACCACCACGAGCGCCCACGGCACGGTGCACCGCGTCCGCCTCGTCAGCTGGGTCGAGGGCGAGCCGCTCGCCGAAACGGGCCGCAGTGAAGCCGCACTCGAATCCCTGGGGCATATGCTCGGCCGCTTCGACGCGGCGCTCAAGGGTTTCATGCATCCCGGCGCGTTGCGCGATCTCGACTGGGACATCCGCACCGCCGGCCGTTCGGCGGATCGCCTTTCGCATATCGCAGATGCCGAAGACCGCGCTCTCGTCGAACGCTTCCTCAAGCGCTTCGCCACCGTCGCGCCGCGCCTTGCGACGTTGCGCGCCGCCGTCATCCACAATGACGCCAACGACTGGAACGTGCTGGTCGATGCCGCGAACCATGACCGCATTTCCGGCCTGATCGATTTCGGCGATGCGCTGCATACGCCCGTCATCGCGGAAGTGGCGATCGCCGCCGCCTATGCCGGCCTCGACCATGCCGACCCGATCGGCGCAGCCGCCGCCATCATCAGAGGTTTCCATGCGGAATATCCGCTGCTGGAAGAGGAAGTCGATCTGCTCTTCGACCTGATCGCGGCACGCCTCATCACGTCAGTCACCATCTCGGCCTCGCGCCGGATCCATACGGAGGACAACCCCTATCTCGCGATCAGCGAACGCCCGGCCTGGGCGCTGCTGCGCAAGCTCGACCGCGTGAACCCGCGCTTCGCCACCGCCATCCTTCGCAAGGCCTGCGGCTTCGAGGCCGTGCCCGGTGCGCGCGGGGTGATCGAGTGGATCGAGAAGAACCGTGAATCCCTTGCCCCGCTGCTGGAAAAGCCGGCCGCGACCTATCCGGCCGCGCTCGTGCCCTATGGCGATCCGACCCACCCGATGACCGTCGCCTCCGCAGCCGAACAGCCGGATGAGGCGCAGGCGATCTGGGACGCCTATTGCCGCGAGACCGGCGTCGAGCTCGGCATCGGTCCGTTCGCCGAGGAGCGCACGGTCTATGCCGGCGAGATGTTCGTCTCGCGCTTCATCGAGGGAGCGCGCCGCACGCATCACCTCGGCTTCGATCTCTTCCAGGCCGCCGGCACCAAGGTCTTCGCACCGCTTGCCGCGACCGTCGTCAGCGTCGAGGTCGAGAAGGATCCGCTCGGCTATGGCTGCCTGATCGCGCTACGCCACGAACCCGAGGGCTGCCCGCCCTTCATCTCGCTCTGGGGCCATCTTGCCCACGAGGCCGTCACCCGCCTTAAGGCCGGCGACCGGCTGGAAGCCGGCGCGCTGGTCGGCGAAATGGGCGCACCGAAGGAAAACGGCGGCTGGGCTCCGCATCTCCACCTGCAGATTTCCACCGACACGACGCTCTCGGCCACCGAAATCCTCGGCGTCGGCGAGCCGCGCTATCTCGATGTCTGGGCGGAACTCTTCCCCGATGCCCGCACCTTTGCCGGTGTCGCCAAGGAATTCTTCGAGCGCCAGGGCCGCTCACACGAAGAGATATTGAAGATGCGGCGCGAACTGCTGCTGCCGAATCTCTCCATCTCCTACGACAAACCGATCAAGTTCGTGCGCGGCGAAGGCGTCTGGCTGATCGACGACAGCGGCCGGGCCTATCTCGATTGCTTCAACAATGTCTGCCACATCGGCCATGCCCATCCGGCCGTGGTGGAGGCGATGGCCAGGCAGGCCGCGACGCTCAATACCAACACGCGCTATCTGCACGACAATATCGTCGCCTATGCCGAGCGCCTGACGGCGACGCTGCCGAAGGAATTGACGGTCGCCGGCTTCGTCAACAGCGGCTCGGAGGCCAACAGCCTGGCGCTGCGCATGATGCGCGCCCATACCGGCCGCGAAAATGCCATCACGCTCGACTGGTCCTATCACGGCACGACGCAGGAGCTGATCGACATCAGCCCCTACAAGTTCCGCCGCAAGGGCGGCAAGGGCCCCAAGCCGCATGTCCATATCGCCGCCGTGCCGGACAGCTACCATGCCCCGGCGGACTGGCCTCTTGAGGAGCACGGCAAGCGCTTTGCCGAAAGCGTCGCCGAGCAGATCGCCGTCATGAAGGCCAAGGGCGAGGGTCCGGGCTTCTTCATCGCGGAATCCATCCCGAGCGTCGCCGGCCAGGTCTTCTTGCCGGAGGGCTACCTCAAGGAGGTCTACCGGCTGGTGCGCGAGGCGGGCGGCGTCTGCATCGCCGATGAGGTGCAGGTCGGCTTCGGCCGTGTCGGCAGCCATTGGTGGGCCTTCGAGACGCAGGGCGTCGTGCCCGACATCGTCACCATGGGCAAGCCGATCGGCGACGGCCATCCGCTCGCCGCCGTCGTCACCACCCGCGACGTGACCGACAGCTTCAACAACGGCATGGAATATTTCAACACCTTCGGCGGCAACCCGGTCTCCTGCGCCGTCGGCCTCGCCGTGCTCGACGTCATCGAGGGCCAGGACCTGCGCGGCAATGCGCTTTCCGTCGGCAACTACCTGATGGATGCCTTCCGCGACATGCAGACGCGTTATCAGGCGATCGGCGACGTACGCGGCCTCGGCCTCTTCCTCGGCATCGAACTCGTGACGGACCGCAGGACCAAGGCACCCGCCACCGAATTCGCCCGCGCCGTCTCCAACGGGGCGCGCCGCCGGGGCGTCTTGATGGGCACCGAAGGCCCGCATGACAACGTGCTGAAGATGCGCCCGCCGATGATCTTCTCCAGGCGCGACGCCGATCATCTGATCGCCGTGCTCGAGGAAACCTTCGCCGACGTCGAAAAGACGCTCGGCTAAGGCCCGAAATACCAAACTTTCAAACCTTCAGCCGGGGGCGCTCTCCCCCGGCCGGGAAGACGCATGCCGAAAAAACCAATCAGGGAGGAGAACACCATGAAGACGACAATTCTGGCCCTTGCGGCCGCAGCCTTTGCCGCCGGCACGGCCCATGCCGGCACGTTCGATGTCATCAAGGAGCGCGGCGAGGTGCGCTGCGGCGTCAGCCAGGGCGTGCTCGGCTTTTCCGTGCCGGACAAGAACGGCGTCTGGGGCGGTTTCGACGTCGATTTCTGCCGGGCGGTCGCTGCGGCAACGCTCGGCAATCCGGACAAGGTGGCCTATGTGCCGCTGTCCACCAAGGACCGCTTCACGGCGCTGCAATCGGGCGAAGTCGATCTTCTCTCGCGCCAGACGACCTGGACGCTCTCGCGCGACACCGATCTCGGCATGAGCTTCGTCGGCGTCAACTACTATGACGGCCAGGCCTTCATGGTGAACAAGGACGTCGGCGTGAAGAGCGTCAAGGAGATCTCCGGCGCCTCCGTCTGCACGGAAACCGGCACGACGACCGAGCAGAACATGGCTGACTATTTCAGCGCCAACAAGATCGAATACCAGGTCATCGCCTTCGAAAAGCCGGACCAGACGATCCAGGCCTTCAACACCGGCCGCTGCGATGTCTATTCGACGGATGCCTCCGCGCTCTACGCCCAGCGCCTGACGCTCAACGATCCCGACCGCTTCGTCGTGCTGCCCGAGGTCATTTCCAAGGAGCCGCTCGGCCCGGCCGTGCGCCAAGGCGACGACCAGTGGTTCAAGATCGTGCGCTGGACGCTGTTTGCGCTGATCGAAGCCGAGGAGATGGGCATCACCAAGGAGAATGCCGCTTCGCTTCTCGAAAGCGGCACGGTCGCGCAAAAGCGCTTCCTCGGCATCGAGAGCGAGGCCGGCAAGACGCTGGGGCTCGATCCGAAATGGGCCTATCAGGCGATCTCCGCCGTCGGCAATTACGGCGAAATCTTCGAGCGTCATCTCGGTAAAGACAGCCCCCTCAAGATCGACCGCGGCCTGAACCGCCTGTGGAACGACGGCGGCCTGATGTATTCACCGCCGGCGCGCTGAGCCGTTCCACTGGAGATCGACGCCGCGGATATTCCTCCGCGGCGTTTTCGTTCAGGCGGCGGCGAACCGCACGCGGTGTTTTGGTGCGATCTCGACCAGCTCGGAGGCTGTCGGTGCGGTAAAAACATCCGGCGAGGTGCTGCCGTCGGAGACGAAGCGGCGGCCGGCAAACTGCGGCAGGTCGGCAAAACGATCCTGTTTTGCCGCCGGATCGAGTGCGGCGGCCGGATCGGGAATGGCGGCGATCAACCGGCGCGTATAGGGATGGGTGGGCGCTTCGAAGATCTCGCGCCAGCCGCCCTCCTCCACAACCTCGCCGAAATACATCACCAGCACACGGTCGCTCATATGCTCGACGACGCTGAGATCGTGGCTGATCATCAGATAGGAAAGGCCGAGCTTGTCCTGAAGATCGAGCAGCAGGTTGATGATCTGCGCGCGGATCGAGACGTCGAGCGCGGAGACGGGTTCATCGAGCAGCACGATTTCCGGTTCGAGGATCAGCGCACGGGCAATGCCGATGCGCTGGCGCTGGCCGCCGGAGAATTCATGCGGGTAGCGCCCCGCCTGTTCGGGCGTCAGGCCGACATTCTTCAGCATCGCCTCGATGCGGCCCTCGATTTCCGAAGCGGCGGTGACGCCATGCAGGCGCAGCGGCGCGGCGAGCGACGTGCGCACCGACTGGCGCGGATTGAGCGAGGCATAGGGGTCCTGGAACACCATCTGCACCGCCTTCGCCCGCTGCATGCGGCCCGGCGCACCGGGGCCGGCAAGCGGCTGGCCGCGATAACGGATCGTGCCCTCGCTCGGCGCCTGAAGGCCCAGGATGGAGAGCGCCGTCGTCGATTTTCCGCAGCCGGATTCGCCGACGATCGACAGGCATTCGCCCTTGGCCAGTTCGAAACTGATGCCGTTGACGGCATGCAGCGTGCGCTTGCCCGTGCCGAGCAGACCGCCACCGGAAATCGGGAAACGCACGTGGAGATCGTCCACCTGCAACAGGGGGGCGGTCATGGCTGGCTCCCTTCCGCTCCGCGCGGCGCGATGAAGCGCGTCTCGGTGAGCTTCGAGCGGTCGGCGATGATGCTGTCGATATCGACCAGACGCTGGCGACCATGTTCGCTGCGGCTGCCAAGACGCGGCAGCGCGCCGAGCAGGCCGCGCGTATAATCATGCTTCGGATTGGCGAAGAGCGCCCGCGTCTCGTTTTCCTCCACGAGGCAGCCGGAATACATGACGCCGACGCGCTGGCAGACGCTGGCGATGACGCCGAGATCGTGGCTGATGAACAGCACCGCCGTGCCGCGCGCCGCGCAGAGCTCCTTGATGAGCCGCAACACTTCCGCCTGTACCGTCACGTCGAGCGCGGTGGTCGGTTCGTCCGCGATCAGGAGGTCGGGGTCGCAGGCGAGCGCCATGGCGATCATCACGCGCTGGCGCAGGCCGCCGGACATCTGGTGCGGATAGTTTTTCGCGCGCCGGTCGGGATTGGGCACGCGCACATTCCCCAAGGCCTCGACGGCGAGCTTTTCCGCCTCACCCCAGCTTTTGCCTTGGTGCAGCACGAACATTTCGGCGATCTGCCGACCGACGGTCGACAGCGGATTGAGCGCCGTCATCGGCTCCTGGAAAATCATGGCGATGCGGTTGCCGCGCAGCCGCCGCATCTCGCGTTTCGGAAGCGCGAGCAGGTTCTGGCCCTTGAACAGGATTTCGCCGCCGGCAATGGCGAGCGGCTTTTTCAGAAGCCCCATGACGGCGAGCGACGTCACGGATTTGCCCGATCCGGATTCGCCGACGAGGCCGTAGGCCTCGCCCGGCATGATCTGGAAGGACACGCCCTTGAGCAGCGGGTGATGGGCCGAGCGGCCGAGCGAAACGCCGAGGCGCAGGTCCCTGATGTCGAGCAGCGGCGCGGTCATGGCTTGCGTGTCCTCATATGCGGGTCGAGGCTGTCACGCAGGCCGTCGCCGAGAAGGTTGAAGCCGAGCACCGAGAGGAAGATGGCAAGGCCGGGGAAGATCGCCACCCAGGGCGCGAGCTGAATGAGCTGGCGCGCATCCGTCAGCATCGAACCCCAGCTCGGGAACGGCGGCTGGATGCCGAGGCCTAGGAAGGAAAGGGCCGCTTCCGACAGCACCGCCGAGCCCATGCCGAGCGTCGCCATGACGAGGATCGGTCCCATCATGTTGGGCAGGATCTGCGTGAACATGATGCGCAGGTCGCCATAACCCAGCGTCTGCGCCGCCTGCACGTAGCCCTGCGATTTCAGCGACAGCGTCGAGGACCGCGCGATGCGGCAGGTCCAGCTCCAGTTGGTGAGGCCAAGCGCGATG
The DNA here is from genome assembly GCF_049199205.1 of Shinella sp. M31. Lineage (NCBI taxonomy): Bacteria > Pseudomonadati > Pseudomonadota > Alphaproteobacteria > Hyphomicrobiales > Rhizobiaceae > Shinella > Shinella sp. M31. The sequence continues at coordinate 78,516 of NZ_JBLZPH010000072.1, forward strand.
AGCAGCGACGGCAGGCCGGGGCCGAGCACCGCCATGACGGCGAGCGCGAAGATCAGCGAGGGGATGGCGAGCATGACATTCGTCAGTCCGTTGACGAGATCGTCCCACCAGCCACCCCAATAACCGGCCGTCATGCCGAGCGTGATGCCGATCATCGAATTGATGACCTGCGAGACGATGCCGACGGTCAGCGAAATCTGCGCGCCGTAGAGGATGCGCGTATAAACGTCGCGTCCCTGCGCATCCGTGCCGAACCAGAAGGTGGCGTCGGGCGGCAGTTCGGAACTCATCAGGTCGGCATCGAGCACCGGGTCGAAGGGCGCGATCCACGGAGCGAGGATGCCGGCGAGGATCACCAGCGCCGTCAGCCCGGCACCGAGCCAGAAATTGAAACCGAAGCGCATCCCGTCACTCCTGCTTGATGCGCGGATCGATCGCGGCATAGATCAGATCGACGGCGGTGTTGATGAGGAGGAACCACAGCACGATGACGAGGATCGTGCCCTGCACCACGGGAATGTCGCGGATCGCCACGCTGTCGACGAGCAGCGAGCCGATGCCCGGCCAGGCAAAGAGCTTTTCGATGACGACGGCCTGGCCGATCAGCGAGCCGAACTGCAGGCCGACCGTGGTGACGATCAGCACCAGCGCGTTGCGCGCCACATGCCAGCGCACGACCTTCATCTCGCTCATGCCTTTGGAATGGGCCGTGCGGATGAAATCTGCGTTCAGCACATCGAGCACGCCCGCCCGCGTCGTTCGCGCGAGAAGCGCAAGCGGCGTCACACCCAGCGTTACGGCCGGTAGTATGAGATTGCGGAACGAACCGTCGCCATAGCCAAAACTCGGCAGCCAGTTCAGCTGGAGAGCAAAGAGATACATCATCAAAAGGCCGAGCCAGAACTGCGGAGTGGAGAGGCCGGAGACCGCGCCGATCATCGTCACCGTATCAAGGACGGAGCCGGGCCTGAGCGCCGCCAGAAAGCCGAGCGGCACGCCGACGACCAGCGCGAAGACCATGGCGGCGATGGCAAGCTGCAACGAGGCCCCCATGCGGTCGCTGATGAGGTCGATGACCGGCTGGCGGGTGCGGAAGGACGTGCCGAGATCGAACTGTGCGAGGTCCGTGACATAGGTCACGAAGCGCTCCATCAGCGGCTTGTTCAGCCCGAATTCCTCGTTGAGGCGGGCAATCATCTGCGGGTCGGCGGCGCGCTTGCCATCGGCGAAGAGGCTCGCCGCGAAGGTGCCGGGCACGACGGAGAAGATGACGAAAATCAACAGCGCCACCACGACGACCGTCGGGATGACCTGCAATATGCGGCGCAGGGTGAAACGAAGCATTGATGGTTCCGTTTTGGCCGCCCTTAAGGGCGTGATAACAGATGCGGGGGCGGCCAAAACCGCCCCCGAACCCCTCAAGGCTTATTTGCGCGCGTCGGGCGCGTTTTCATCGATCCAGATCTCGTCATAGGGCTGGACCGCCAGTTCGGTGGCATTCGGCACGAGACCGTGGATCCACGGCTGATAGGCCATGACCGCCTTGTTGTAGTTGAAGAACCAGACCGGCGCGTCGTCCTGCACGATGTTGTTGGCCTGGCGCAGCAGGTCGTTCTGCTTGGCCGGATCGCGTTCCTGCTGGGCGGCCTCATAGAGCTTGTCGAAATCCGGGCTCGCATAGCTCGTATAGTTGCAGGCCGATTGCGCCGTCTTGGAATAGTAGCAGCGCAGCGCGTTCAGCGGGTCGGGACCCGAGAGGTTCGACCAGATGAAGGCCTGGAAGTTGTTCGACGTCACGGCATCGCCGAGCGCGCCGCTTTCCACCGGCTTCGGCTTCACCGTGATGCCGACCTTCTTCAGCATCGGCAGGATCGCCTCGACGATCGGCACGCCCCAGCTCTCGTTCGGGCTCGCCGTCACCTCGAATTCGAAACCATCGGCATAGCCGGCTTCCGCGAGCAAGGCCTTGGCCTTTTCCGGGTCGAAGGCATAGGGCGCCTTGTCCTTGTCGAAGGCCGGCGAGGAGAGCGGCAGCCAGCCGGAGGCCGGATAGGCCTTGTTCTTGACGAGGCGCTCGATGATCAGCGGCGCGTTGATGGCGTGGTTGATCGCCTGGCGGACGCGCTTGTCCTTGAAGGGCTCGAAGGCCGGATTGAAGCCGATGTTGCGGGTATAGACCTCGGCAACTTCGAGCAGGTGATCCTTCAGGCCTTCCTCGCCCTGGTAGGCCTGATACTGCGTCGGGCCGAGGATCGAGACGTCGATTTCCTTGTTGCGGAAGGCGACGTCGCGGGCGGCGTCTTCGGCCATCAGCACGATGTTGATGCGATCGAGATAGGGCTTGCCCTCCTCGTAATACTTGTCGAATTTCTCGACGACGACCTGCGAGCCCGGCACATGCTCCTTGAAGACGAAAGCGCCGAGACCGACCGGGTTCTTGGTGAAGGTCGTCTCATCTTCCACATTCGACGGGTAGATCACCGTCGTGTTCTGCATCAGCGGGAAGCCGGGATTGATCGGGCCGGTATAGGTGATCTCAAGCGTGTTGTCGTCGATCTTCTTGAGGCCGGAAATCTCCTCCGCCTTGCCGGCAATGAACTCTTCCGCGCCCTTGATGACGGCGATGAAGCTCGCGCCGGGGAAGGCATTCTTCGGATTGGCGATGCGCTTGTAGCTGTAGATGATGTCATCTGCCGTCAGTGGCTTGCCGTTGTGGAACACCGCGTTCTTGCGCAGGTGGTAGGTGTGCGTCAGGCCGTCCTCGGAGACATCCTCGGAATCGGCCAATTCCAACACCGGCTTGTTCTCGATCGAATTCCAGCTGTAGAGGCCGCGGTGGATGGCCTGCGTGATGAACTCTTCCTGCGTGTTGGGGCTTGCCTGCACGTCGAGCGTTGCGAAACTCGAGCCATAGGGCGCGGTGAAGACGAGCGTTCCGCCGGAACGTTCGCCGGCTGCCAGCGCCCCGGTTGCGACGCTGAGGCTCAGCATGGCGGCGAGTGTCAGTCTTTTCAGCATGTCGTTCTCCCTCTCGTGCCGTTTTCGGCATCGTTTCGATGGTTCAGTCCGGCAAGCCCCTACCGCGCATCATGCACGACGCGGCCTGCAAGCAGGGTCAGCAGGCAACGCGTGCCTGAAAGAATGGTATCGGTCGAGGCCTCCAAGAGGTCGTTGTCGAAGACCGCGATGTCGGCCCACTGGCCGGGCACCAGCCTGCCCTTCACGTTCTCGGCCTTCTGCGACCAGGCACCGAATTCCGTATAAGCCTGCAGCGCCTCCTCGCGCGTCAGCCGTTCGGTTTCGTCCATGACGGTGCCCTTGCCGGTCTTGCGCGTGATCATGGCGTGCAGGTTCGGGAAGGGATCGGGCGAGCAGACCGGTGCATCCGAGCCGGTCGAGGGCTTCAGGCCCATTCGCATCCAGGTGCCGATCTGGTAGGACGGCTTGCCGCGCGCCTCGCCCAGCACGGAAATGTAGCTGTCGCCGAAATCGTGGATGAAGGCCATCTGCGGCGCGGGCAGGATGCCGGCCGCCTTCATGCGTGCGTCCTGTTCGGCGGTCGAGAAGCCGCAGTGCTCGACACGGTGGCGGCGGTCCGGATCGGGCGTCGCGGCCAGCGCTTTTTCGTAAGCCGTGATCAGTTGCTCGATCGCACCGTCGCCGATGGCATGGCAGGCCATCTGGTAGCCGCGATCGTGGAAGGATTGGACGAGCGCTTCGACCTCCGGGGTCGGCAGCATCTGCACGCCGATATTGTCGGGCTCGCCCTCATAGGGTTTCGTCATCCAGGCGGTGCGTCCGCCGGCCGAACCGTCGAGGAAGATCTTGACCGCACCGACACGCAGCATGTCGTCGCCGGCACCCGAGATCAGGCCGGCGCGCCAGCAATCCTCGACGATGGAAATGCCGGGATCGCCGAGCAGCGTGAGCCAGACACGCACCGGCAGGCGGCCGGAAATCTTGGCCATTTCATAGGCCTGGATTTCGGCGAAGCCGGAAAGCTGGCCGACCGCCGCATCCATGCAGCTGGTGATGCCGAGCGAGTTGAGATACCGCCCGCCGCGCTCGATGCCGTCGATTAGCTCCTCCGTCGTCACCTCGGGCATGGCGGCCTTGACGAGGTTGATGGCGTTTTCGGCTAGCAGGCCGTTGAGACGCCCATCGGTGACACCGATCACGCCACCATCTGGCACCGGCGTCGCCTCGCTCACGCCGGCCAGTTCCAACGCCCGCGAATTGGCGATGGCGATGTGGCCGCAGGCGCGGGTCAGCAGCGCAGGATGATCCGGCACCGCCCGGTCGAGATCGTCGCGTGTCGGATGCCGGCCAGTATCGAGCTTGACCTGGTCATAACCGCGGGCCCGCACCCAGCCGCCCTCGGCGGTGGTTGCGGCGCGATCGGCAAGCGCCGCCATCAGCGTCGACAATGTCGGTGCGGCTGCGGGCGTCGCATCGACCCAGCCCATGGTGATGCCGGTCGAGATGAGGTGCAGGTGGTTGTCGATGAGGCCGGGGCTGGCGAAACGGCCCTCGAGGTCGATGACCTCGGTGCGCGGGCCCTTCAGGCTCAGCATGTCGGCGCTATCGCCGGCGGCCAACACCTTGCCCTGCCAGACGGCGACGGCCTCGCTGATACCCTCCTGCCGGCCGCGCCAGATGCGGCCATTGTGCAGGATCAGATCGGCTTCGATTGCAACGGACATGCATCACTCCCTTGTCGGGGCGACCAACCCGGTGCCCCGCTCCTCCTGACGCAACGTGAAAGGTTGCGGCTGGCTTGGCCAATTCGCTTTTGGCACCAGCCCATGCCGAAACGGCATACCCATTTCGATTGAATGACTTATGATCCATAAGACAGGGACAGGATCGGGAGGGAGCGGGCGTGGAGATCAAATGGCTCGAGGATTTCGTGACGCTGGCGGACACGTCGAGTTTTTCCCGCGCCGCAGATCTGCGTAACGTCACGCAGCCGGCCTTCAGCCGCCGCATCAAGCAGCTGGAAAGCTGGCTCGGCGCAACGTTGATCAGCCGCGCCACAATGCCGGCCGAACTGACGCCGGCCGGCCGCAATTTCCTACCGGTCGCGCAGGAGGCGATCCGCACCTTCTATGCGGCGCGCGAGGCGCTGCGGCCGTCGCACGAGCCGGGCCTCGTGCGCTTCGCAGCCCTCCACACGCTGACGGTGACGTTCTTTCCGCGCTGGCTGCAGACCCTCGAAAAGGCTGGCGGCGCCTTCAGTACCTCGCTGATCGCCGATCGCGGCGGCATCGAGGCCAATCTTGATGCCCTCGTCGGCGACGAGGCGGATTTTTTCCTCACCTATGCCCATCCGGAAGTGCCGTTCCACCTCGACCGCGGGCAGTTCTCGTCGCTGACGGTCGCGCATGACCGGCTGATCCCGCTTGCGGCCGCCCAGGTCGCGGTGCCCGGCGGTGTGCAGCCGGGGCTGCATCTCCTCGACCGCGCCGTCGCACAGCCGCGGCTTGCCGTTCCCTACCTGAGCTACGGCTTCAATTCGTTCTTCGGTGTCGCGCTGTCGCGCCTCATGCTGCGCCGCCCGCCCTTTCGCCGGCGCACAACGCACGAAAACACGATCAGCGCCGGGCTGATGAACATGGCGGTGACGGGAGCGGGCATCTGCTGGCTGCCGGAGAGCCTGGCGCGCGACGAGATCGACAGCGGACGCCTCGTGCCCGCCTCTGCCGATGCGGGCTGGAACCTCGCTCTTGAAATCCGGCTCTACCGCCATGCGGCAAGCCGTAGCCGCAAGGTCGAGGACCTGTGGCGTACGGCAAAGCTGCTCCTGGAGCGCGAACCGGCTTGATCAGACCTTGAGGAAAAGCAGCGCGCGCAGGATTTCGGAAAAGTCCTTGTGCTCGAAGGCGATGGCGCGAAGGCCGTGCGTGCGCGCACCGGGATACCAGCTGGCGCGATAGGCCTCGCCCGGCGTGTTGAATTCGATGATCACCTCGTAATGCTCGGCCTTGGCGGGCAGCGCCTGCGCGAAATCACCCGAAAGGGCCGCGGCCACGCCCTCGCGAATGAGGCGCCGCGACCAGGCGGGCGAGATGGATGTCGTCGCATGGCCGCGGCCGTCCAGCGTTTCCACCGCTGCAAGGCCCGGCACCATGGCCCGCGCCTCCGCACAGATGCCCTCGTCACCGGCGAGGAAGACCGACGGCACGCCGTAGCCGGCCGCACAGAGCGCGTTGAAGGTGAATTCGGAGGCGACCTCGCCATTCAGCAGCAGGCGCGAAATGCACATGTTGGAGGTGTGAGCAAGCGGATTGACCTCCGTGCCGGCCTTGGAGTGATAGCCGGTATAGATCGCGGCGGCGAAGCCCGCATCGATGCCGTACATCATCTCGTCAGGATGGCCGGACCAGCCGCGCACGATGCGCGCATAATCGGGCAGCCGGTCGAGGATCAGGTTGCGGCCGCTGCTGTGCGCGTCCTTGATCACGACCTCGGTCGCGCCGGCGGCCCGCGCGCCCTCGCAGGCGGCGACCACTTCGGCGGTCATCAGCGCGCGGAACTCGTTCCAGTCGGGGTGGTTGCGGTCAGCCTCATCCCATTGGGCAATGCCGGCGGTTCCCTCGATATCGGCGGAAATGAAGACTTTCATGGGTTCTGGTTCTCCTTCAGCCAATCGGCCAGGGCGGGATAGAGGCGGCCGCTACGGGCCGGGGTGGCGGGGGCCATGCAGAGCGCATTCAGCACGGCCTCCTGCGTGCTTTCCGCTGCTGCGCGGAAGGCAAGGTCGATATGGTCGTCGGACAGGCGCTGCTGGCTGGTGATCGGTGCTACCGGATCATGCGCGACAGGATCGGCCGTCGTGAAGCAGAGCACGACATCGCCGCTGCCATGGCCCCAGAGGGCGCCGAGCCGGGCAAGTCCCGCCCCGCCTCGCCGGGCGACGCGTTGCAATTGCCGGTCGCCGAGCGGCAGGTCCGTTGCCATGATGACGATGACCGAGCCGCGTTCCGGACTGGCCGGCACGCGGGGATCGGGACGCCGGCCATCCGGCAATAGCAGATCGCCGGCCGCGCCGAAATTGGCAAGCACCAAGGTGCCGAGCGTGAAATCGCGTTTGGCGATGCGCATGACACGCGAGGCCGTGCCGATGCCCGCCTTGAAGCCGAAGGCCGTCATGCCGGAGCCGGCACCCACCGCGCCCTGCTCGACCGGACCCGACCGGGCGGCATCGAGCACGGCCATGGCGTCATCGGGCGTCACGGACAGCGCCTGAATATCGTTGATGCTGCCGTCATTGCATTCGCAGACGAGTGGATTGACCGTCGAGGTCTTGCGCCCGATCGCCGGATTTGCGGCAATCGCCCGGCGGATCAGCGCATCCGTGCAGGCTGCGACGCCAAACGTGTTGGTCAGCAAGATCGGCGTCTCGATCGTGCCGAGCTCGGCCACCTGCATCAGGCCCGCCGACTTGCCGAAGCCGTTGATCACCTCGACGGCCGCGCGCGGCTTTATTCGGAAAAGATCGCCCGGATGAGGGATTACCGCCGTCACGCCGGTAAAGATGCCGTCGCCACGCAGCGAACGATGCCCGACGGCCACGCCCGGCACATCGGTGATGGCATTGTCAGGTCCCACCGCCAGCCGGCTTTCCGGCATCAAACCCCATTCCCGCGCCGTCTTCATAGCCGCTCCCCGATGTCCCGATCTTCTCTAGAGCATGTCCGCTTTTCTTCGAAGCGCGAAGACGCTCTATCTCTTTGTCCTCACGCAATTCCGGACGCAAAACCGCTTCGCACTTGTACTGGAATTGCTCTAAGCCGGAACGCCGGCTGCCTCCAGATAGAGCGACTGCAACCGCCGCGTCATCGGACCGGGCCGGCCATCGCCGATCATCCGCCCGCCGATCTTCACGACCGGCATGACGAGGCTGGAGGCCGAGGTCTGGAAGGCTTCGGCCGCGTCCTGCGCCTCCGCGGGCGTGAAGGCACGCTCCTCGATGCGCAGGCCCTCGGCTTCGCAGAGGCGGGCCAGAGCCCGCTGCGTGCAGCCCGGCAGCGTTGCCTTCGAGGCGGCGCGGGTGAGGATGCGTCCGTCGGCGGTGATGACATGCGCCGTCGAGGAAGCCCCCTCCGTCACCAGCCCCGCCTCGACCAGCCAGACATCGTCGAAGCCACGCGCGCGTGCCGTCTGCTTGGCCATGACCTGCCCGAGCAGCATTGCCGTCTTGATATCGCGCCGGTGCCAGCGCGGGTCGTCCGCCAGATCGACGGCAATGCCCTCGCGCTGCGCCTTCGTGCCGGTCAATGTCTTGGTCTGGGTGAAGCCGACGAGCTTCGGCACTATGTCTTGCGGATAGAGGAAATCGCGGTCCGCCTCGCCGCGCGAGACGTGCAGATAGACGGTGCCGTCCGTGAGGTGATTGCGCCTGATCAGTTCCGCTTGCAGGACTTCGATGTCCGGTCGCGGCAGCGGCAACGCGATGCCGAGCTCGCCGAGCGAGCGTTCGAGACGGGCAAGATGCAGATCGTTGTCGATCATCCGGCCGCCAATGACGGCCGTCACTTCATAGACGGCATCGCCGAACAGGAAGCCGCGATCGAAAAGCCCGATGCGGGCCTCCTCCTCCGGCACGAACTCACCATGGATGTAGACGATCCTGCCCATCCGTTCCTCATAGCGCATTGGTTGTCACTGGCGCGGAACATTGGTGCGACTTGCCGGGGCTTGCCAATTCAATTTGGGCAAAACCTCATGCAAAAACGGCCTGGGACTTTTGTTTTCAACGGCTTGAACGAAAATGGCCGGCAAAAGCCGGCCATTTCCATATTTTGAGCGGATCGATCAGACGAGATCGAAGCGGTCGGCGTTCATGACCTTGTTCCAGGCGGCGACAAAGTCCCTGACGAACTTCTGGCCGGCATCGGACGCGCCATAGACTTCGGCGAGCGCGCGCAGCTGGGCATGCGAACCGAAGATCAGATCGACGCGGGTGCCGGTCCACTTGGCTTCGCCCGTCTTGCGGTCGCGGCCTTCATAGACGCCCTTCTTGTCGGCGACCGGCGACCAGACCGTGCCCATGTCGAGCAGGTTGACGAAGAAATCGTTCGTCAGCGCCTCGGGGCGGTTGGTGAGGACGCCGTGTTCGGGCGCGCCGGCGTTCAGCACACGCAGGCCGCCGACGAGAACCGTCAGTTCCGGCGCGGTGAGCGTCAAGAGCTGGGCGCGGTCGATGAGCGCTTCCTCGGCCTTCAGGAACTGATGGCGGTTGGCGTTCACATAGTTGCGGAAGCCATCGGCACGCGGCTCGAGCGCGGCGAAGGATTGCGCGTCGGTCTGCGCGTCGGAAGCATCGGCCCGGCCCGGCGTGACGGCAACGGTAACGTCGTAGCCGGCAGCCTTTGCCGCCTTTTCGACGCCGGCCGCACCGGCAAGCACGATGAGGTCGGCGAGCGAGATCTTCTTGCCGCCCGTCTGAGCCGCGTTGAAGTCGGCCTGGATGCCTTCGAGCACGCCGAGAACCTTGGCGAGCTGCGCCGGCTGGTTGACGTCCCAGTCCTTCTGCGGAGCAAGGCGGATGCGCGCGCCATTGGCACCGCCGCGCTTGTCGGAACCGCGGAAGGTCGAGGCCGAAGCCCAGGCGGTGGAGACGAGTTCCTGCACCGTGAGGCCGGAGGCGAGAACCTTGGCCTTCAGATCGGCAATGTCCTTTTCATCGACCAGCGGGTGGTCGACAGCCGGGATGACGTCCTGCCAGATCAGGTCTTCGGCTGGAACTTCCGGGCCGAGATAGCGGGCCTTCGGGCCCATGTCGCGGTGCGTCAGCTTGAACCAGGCGCGGGCGAAAGCATCGGCGAACTGATCCGGGTTTTCCAGGAAACGGCGCGAGATCTTTTCGTAGATCGGGTCGAAACGCAGCGCGAGGTCGGAGGTGAGCATGCGCGGCAGGTGCTTCTTCGTCGAATCGAAGGCGTCCGGGATGGTAGCGCCAGCGCCCTTGGCGACCCACTGATGGGCACCGGCCGGGCTCTTTTCCAGTTCCCATTCGTAGCCGAACAGGTTCCAGAAGAAGTTGTTGCTCCACTTGGTCGGCGTCGAGGTCCAGGTGACTTCGAGGCCGCTGCCGATGGCGTCCTTGCCGACGCCCGAATTGAACTTGCTCGCCCAGCCGAGACCCTGCGCCTCCAGCTCGCCGCCCTCCGGATCGACGCCGATGAAGGACGGGTCACCTGCGCCATGGGTCTTGCCGAAGGTGTGGCCGCCGGCGATCAGCGCGACGGTCTCTTCGTCGTTCATCGCCATGCGGGCGAAGGTTTCGCGGATGTCGCGGGCGGACGCCAGCGGGTCCGGATTGCCGTTCGGGCCTTCCGGGTTGACATAGATGAGACCCATCTGCACGGCGCCGAGCGGTTCGGCGAGCTGGCGCTCGCCGCTATAGCGCTCGTCGCCCAGCCAGGTGCCTTCCGGGCCCCAATAGAGCTCTTCCGGCTCCCAGACGTCGGCGCGGCCGCCGGCGAAGCCGAAGGTCTTGAAGCCCATGGATTCCAGCGCGACATTGCCCGTCAGGATCATCAGGTCGGCCCAGGAGATCTTGTTGCCGTATTTCTGCTTGATCGGCCACAGCAGGCGGCGGGCCTTGTCGAGGTTGACGTTGTCAGGCCACGAGTTCAGCGGCGCGAAACGCTGCTGGCCCATGCCCGCGCCGCCGCGGCCGTCCGTGATGCGGTACGTGCCGGCCGAATGCCAGGCCATGCGGATGAAGAGGCCGCCGTAGTGACCGAAGTCGGCGGGCCACCATTCCTGCGAATCCGTCATCAGCGCGTGAAGGTCCTGCTTCACCGCATCGAGATCGAGCGATTTGAAGGCTTCGGCATAGTCGAAATCCCCGCCCATCGGGTCGGAGAGGTTGGAATGGGTGTGCAGGACCTGAACGTCCAGCTGGTCCGGCCACCAGTCGCGGTTCGAGCGACCCTTGGTGACCGAATGGGCGACGGGACATTTGCCCGCGGTGTCAGTTTTCTGGTCCATGATTTTCTCCTGTTGGCCCTTTGTCTCTTCCAAGAAAGCACATTGCGACGGCGACCGCCTTGCAGGGCGGCAAATTTGCGCGTGTTCCCTTCCTTGCCTTCTCCTTACCGGAAGCATGTGATAAATTTAAGTTGGATTTTCTGATCGCTTCGATAAGTTTAAGTTATGACGAACCTCACCCTTAAACAGTTGCGCTATTTCGAGGCTCTGGCGCGACATGGCCGCTTCCGCCTTGCCGCCGATGCCTGCGCCATCTCCCAGCCGGCCCTCTCCATGCAGATCAAGGAGCTTGAGGAAGAACTCGGCAACCCTCTCTTTGAACGCAACGCCCGCGACGTGACGCTCACCGCTTTCGGCGAGACTTTCGCGCACCGCGTGCGGGACATCCTGCAGGCCGTCGACGAACTGGGCGAGCTTGCCCGCGCGGCGCGCAATCCCTTCCTTGCGCGCCTGCGCATCGGCATCATCCCCACCGTCGCGCCCTATTTGCTGCCCGTCATCATAAACGATCTGAACCGCGCCTACGACGGAATTCAGATCGACGTGCGCGAAACGCAGACGGCCAGGCTCATCCAGGAACTGACGCAGGGCGATCTCGATATCGCCATCGTCGCCCTGCCGGTCTCGGAGCCGTCGCTGACCGAAATGAAGCTGTTCGACGAGGATTTCGTGCTGGTGCGCCGGCGCGAGGACGAGGGCAAGCCGGTGCCCGAGCGCGACGCGCTGCGCGAAATGCGGCTGCTCCTGCTGGAAGAAGGGCATTGTTTCCGCGACCAGGCGCTGTCCTTCTGCCGCGTCGGCGCGGCCAGGCCGCGCGAGATCATGGAGGGCAGTTCGCTGTCGACGCTGGTGCAGATGGTCGGCGCCGGCATCGGGGTCACCCTCATTCCGGAAATGGCCGTGTCGGTGGAAACGCGCTCGGCGCCGGTCTCCATCGCCCGCTTTCCCTCGCCCCGCCCCTCGCGCACGATCGGCATGATCTGGCGCAACTCCACACCGCTCGCCAAACAGCTCCGGGAGATCGCCACGGTGGTGCGCCGCTCGGCCGATGGCGTGCGTGGTATCCTGTAGGTGGGCGCTTTCCAGGCACGCCTGCGGTCAAAACCGCTGCATTTGCAGTTTATTTGCACAGGCGTACCGGAATCGCCGAATCAGACCTTCCCTGGCGAGGGGCAAGGGCCTAGGTGAAAGTCACTCGCGCAACCCGCGAGCTTCCCCGCGTCATTGGGAGCCAAACCGTGGCGCTTGCTGCCCCGCTTCGTGCGGGGCTCTTTTTTGCCCGCTCAAAAACTTTTCGGAAACGCTTGGCGAAGCAGCGCCAGCGCCGTCGCGTGCAGGGCGTCGGAACGGACCGTATCGGGATTGAACGTGTCCCAGTACCAGGCACCGTGCACGAGATAGTTCAGCCCTTCGGCCAACGTATCGATATCCACGTTCTCATAGCCGCCCTCGCGCGCGATTTCGGTCAGAAAGGTGCGAGACTGGGCGAGATAGGCCCGGTCGCTCGGCAGGCTGATCATGCGGTCGAGTTGCGTCGTCTGACGGTCGCCGCCGAACAGCACCCAGACCGTGACCCAGTCAGGATGCTGAATGCGAAAATGCCGGGCGCAATCGATCGAGGCCACCAC
>NZ_JBLZPH010000073.1:0-30490 GCF_049199205.1 Shinella sp. M31
AACGACGCCAGTCCTCCGGCAAAGATATAGGCGAGCGCGCCGACGGACTGCGCCAGAAGGCCGAGCACGAGGATATGTTTGGCGCCGAACCTGTCGCCGAGCAGGCCGAAGACCACGCGCCCGCCCATACCGGCAAGCCCCTCGACCGAATAGATAGTGACGGCCGCAATCATCGGGATGCCGCAGGTGATGGCATAGCTCACCGTATGGAAGATCGGCCCCGAATGGGTGGCGCAGCAGAAGAAGTTGGTCAGGCAGAGAATGATGAACTGCGGCGAGCGCAGCACGTCGCGCGTCGTCATGCCGCCCTGCGGCTCGTCTGCCACGGCAAGCGCCTCATTGCCCTTTTCCAGTGCCGGCGGGCGGCGGATCAGAAGCGAGACGGGGATCATCACCACGGCGACGACGACGGCGATAATCTGCATCGACGTGCGCCAGTCATGGCCGGAGACCAGCCACGCGGCGAAGGGCGACATGGTCATCGGCGCCATGCCCATGCCGGCGGAGACGAGCGAGACGGCAAGGCTGCGATGCGTATCGAACCAGCCGGTGACGCAGGCCATCATCGGCGCGAAGACGGCGGCAGCCGCCGCCCCGACGATGAGGCCGAAGGTGAACTGGAAGGCGACGAGCGAGGTCGCGACGCTCGCACCGGCAAGGCTGGCGGCCAAGAGCACCGAGCCAGTCAGCACGACGGGTCGCGGTCCCCAGCGGTCGGACAAGCTGCCCCAAAACATGCTGGCGAAGGCCATGGAGAGAAAGCCGATGGTCATGGCGGTGGAAATGCCCGTCACCGACCAGCCGGTCTCCTTGGAGATCGGCAGCAGGAACACCGGCAGCGAGAACATGGCGCCGATGGCGATGCAGCCAAGCAGGCCGCCCGCCGCCACGATCACCCAGCGATAATGCGTATGGATCATTGTCATCTCCTTCGCGGTCTCCCGGCCCAGCCGGAACCGCCCCAAACCTGAACGGATCGCGCGCCGTGTTCCCGATTTCAAAGCCAGGGACAGGGGGGCACTTTACACCTTCCCGAGGCAGGCTGAAGCAGGATGAAACCAGTATATCGACCCTGCTCGCCTCTCTGAAAGACGCTGTCATTTTCCGTTTCCGACATCGGCCGCGTGAAATTTTGCGCTTTCGCAAAACCCGTCCCGCTGCCATCTATTGGTGCGCCTCGGGCGATCTCGTGCTTTGTGCAGATACGGCCTGATCAGATTAGGCGGCAGGCACCCGCAAGCGGGAGTGACAAGTGTGACGGGAATGCAATGGATTCGATGATCACCGCCGCCGCCCGCGCGCTTGCCGCCGGCGATCCGCTGGGCGCGCTGAACCGCGTGGCCCTGCGAGACGATGCCCCGGCACTCGCCTTGCGCGGCATCGCCATGGCGCAGCTCGGCGATCTCGACCGGGCGAAAGGCCTCCTGAAAAGCGCCATAACCGCCTTCGGCCCGCGCGAAACGGTGGCGCGGGCACGCTGTATCGTGGCGGAAGCGGAGGTCGCGCTTGCCGGCCGCGACCTCGCGTGGCCGGTCAAGGCGCTCGAGGCCGCCGGCGAAACGCTTGCCGCCCATGGCGACAGCCTCAACGCCGCCCATGCCCGCACCCTCGCCATCCGCCGCCTGCTGCTCATCGGCCGGCTGAACGAGGCGAGCGCCCGGCTTGCCGAAACCGATCCTGCCGCCCTCGTCGCCCCGCTGCGCGCCGCCCACGAGCTCGCCGCCGCCGGCATCGCCATCCGCCGCCTGCGCACGAAGGTGGCGCGGGACGCCTTTGCCCGGGCGATCGATGCCGCGCGACAAGCCCGCATTCCCGCGCTGCTGCACGAGATCGAGCTTGCCGCGACGGTGCTGGAAAAGCCGGCCGCGCGCGCGATCGCCAACGGCACGGAGCACGCCCTGCTGCCCGACGCAGTGGAAGCGCTCTTTGCCGGCAAAGCGCTGATCGTCGACGCCTGCCGCCATGTGGTTCGCTGCGAGGAGGCCATCCTTTCGCTTGCCACGCGCCCCATCCTGTTTTCGCTGCTGCGCACATTGGCTGAGGCTTTCCCTAGAGATGCCAGCCGGGAAAAGCTGCTGTTCAATGCCTTTCGCGCGCGCCATGCCGATGAATCGCACCGCGCCCGCCTGCGCGTGGAAATGGGCCGGTTGCGCGCCGAACTCGAGCCCTTCGCCGGGATCGAGGCGACCAAGCAGGGCTTCGTGCTCTCGCCACTCGGTGGGCGGCCGGTTACGGTGCTGGCGCCGCCGCTGGAAGAGCCGCATGCCGACATTCTTGCGCTGTTTGCCGATGGTGAGGCTTGGTCGAGTTCGGCGCTTGCCATTGCGCTCGGTAGCAGCGCCCGCACCGTGCAGCGCGCTTTGGAACAGCTCCATGCGGCGGGGAAAGTGCAGGCGATCGGCAGCGGGCGGGCGCGGCGCTGGCTCACGCCGACGCCGGGCGCCTTCTCGACACTCTTGTTACTCCCGGGCCCGCTGCCGGGCGACTAAGATTGCGATCATCAACGATCCAGAGGAGATGACGATGACGACTTCGCAAGCCCAAATCCTGCGCGAATACGGCCCCTTCCCCGATGTGGAACAGGTGGGCGGGGTGACCTATGACGGTAAGAAGGTGTGGTTCGCCGTCGGCGACCGGATCAATGCGCTCGACCCCGACAATGGCGAGGTGGTCGGCGCCATCGCGCTCGCCGCCCATGCCGGCACCGCCTATGACGGCCGCCACCTCTTCCAGATATCCGAGGATGTCATCCACAAGATCGACCCCGCCTCCGGCGCCGTGCTCTCCACCATTCCCGCCCCGGGCAAGGGCGGCGATTCCGGCCTCACCTGGGCGGAAGGGTCGCTGTGGGTCGGGGAGCATCGCAGCCGGAAGATCCACCGGATCGACCCGCTGACCGGCACGATCCTCCGCACCATCGAAAGCAACCGCATGGTGACCGGCGTCACCTGGGTGGACGGCGAATTCTGGCACGGCACCTGGGAGGGAGATGAGAGCGACATCCGCCGGATCGATCCCGAGACCGGCGCGGTGCTGGAGACGCTCGTCATGCCCGAAGGTACCGCCGTTTCGGGGCTGGAGTCCGACGGCGGCGAGCGTTTCTTTTGCGGCGGCGGACGCAGCGGAAAGGTCCGCGTCGTCCGCCGTCCGGAACGCGTGTGAGCCTTAAAGGCCGTGGGTGCCGTCGTAGCCGTTGACCGGCGGCGGCGCCCAGCCCTCCGGCAGACCCTTGGGCTTATAGATCTCCACGACCATGGGATGGCAGGCCGCCGTGTCGGAAGAGTGCTCGGCCGAGCAATCCCCGCCGGGGCAGGCCGACATGCAGCCAAGAAGATCGATTTCGGCGAAGAATTCCAGATAGTCGCCCGGCCGCACCGGGCTCGCCTTCATGAAATACTGGCCGGTGTCGCGGGTGAAGCCCGTGCACATGAAGACGTTCAGCACATCATGCACATAGGTCTCGGCCTCACGCGGCGCCATGCCGGTCTTCTTGGCGAAGGCGCGCGTCAGGTTGGAATGGCAGCAATGGTGGTACTGGCCGCCGTGGCTGAGCAGATTGTGCGTATAGGGATCGCAGCGCGTGCCGATCACGTCATGCACCGCACCGCCGAATTCGTCGAACCCGTACCAGTCGAGCGTGTCATGCGTGATGGTGGCGATGGGGCGCAGATAGGGGAAATTCGAGAAGAGCTGGTCGCCGAGGCCGACATGGGTGCCGTTCAGCGCCCGCGTCTTGCCGGTATAAAGGCGTTCCTTGAGATCGTTGGCATTGAAGAGGTTGAGGTCGCCGACCTGCGGGCCTTCCGAACAGACGATGCGGCAGAAATGTCCCGCCGGCACCGACCAGGTCGCGGCCTCGCGTGGCGGCACGATCACGGTTTCGACCAGCGTAAGATCGTCACGCAGCGCACGATAGGTGGACAGATCCGGACGCGGCAGCGTCTCGACCGGATAGCAGACGACCGGCTTGATCGCCTTGCGGGCTCCGGCATCGGCAGGTGCCGCGGTAATCGGATTTGGCTTCATGAAAGTCCTCCCTCTCCTCCCCGGCGGCGCGCTCCGAACAGTGCTGCATGCCCCGAAGAAATCCACGTTTGTTGAATAACAGGAATATTATTGTTCAACAAGATTGAATTCACGCTGAGATCCACAGGGTTCTCTGGCTAGCCGCTCTCCTTCACCGTCTCCATCGCCACATTGGTTGAGGTGTTGGCGACATAGGGCAGGTTCGAGATGCGTTCGCCCAGCACCAGCCGGTATTTCTTGATGTCGCGCGTGCGGATCTTCAGGAGATAGTCGAAGCGGCCGGCGATCATGTGGCACTCCTCCACCTCCCGGATTTTCTTCACCGCGGCATTGAAGCTGGTCAGCGCCGCCTCATGCGTATGGGTCAGCTTCACTTCGGCGAAGGCGATATGGTCAAGGTTCATCTTCGCGGGATTGAGGATCGCCTTGAAGCCCTGGATGAAGCCGTCGGCAATCAGCCGCTTGAAGCGGTTCTGGCAGGGTGTCTTGGAAAGGCCGACCCTCTCGGCCAGCTCCGCGACCGAGATGCGGCCGTTTTGCCCGAGTTCCTCGAGGATTTTTCGGTCGAAACTGTCCAACGACCCACCAGTCTGCAAATTATCGGTCAATCGGACCTCCACATAGCGAAAAATAGACCCATATAGCCTAAATCATCCAAATATGAAGTCCATCTGTTTTTGGACCGCATGATATCAATTGCGCCCAGTTTCCAGCAATGAACGCACCGAACCGGCCGCCGGCAGAGCGTGTCGGCGACGGCAGTATTCCGAGCCAAAACAGGGGGAGACGGGATGCAAGACAGGAACTTCGATGCTAGCATGCCGGCGGACCTCATCCGCCACTACAAGCCGCTCGCCATCCGGGCCGTCGTGGCGGCCTGCAGCGTCAAAGCGGAACGGTCCGAAAGCGATCGCGCAGGCGTGATGCTTGCCGGCGCGGCCGATATCGACGACGTCTCGTTCCGGGACGAGCCTGCCCCTGCCTTTATCCGCTGATCCCTTCAGATACCGAACGCTTCTCATAGGTCCTTCCATGCAGAATTCCGCAGACGCATCCGCCGCCCCGTTCTCCGATTTCGCCCCGCCGATCCGCCCGCAGGGCGAATTGCGCAAGGCAATCACGGCCGCTTATCGCCGCCCCGAGACCGAATGCCTGCCGCCGCTGGTCGCCGCCGCCCGCGTCTCCGAACGCGAGCGCTACGACATCCGCAGCACCGCCCGAACGCTGATCGAGGCGCTACGCGCCAAACACAAGGGCACGGGCGTGGAAGGCCTGGTGCAGGAATATTCGCTGTCGAGTCAGGAAGGCGTGGCGCTGATGTGCCTTGCGGAAGCACTGCTGCGCATTCCCGACACCGACACGCGCGACGCGCTGATCCGCGACAAGATCGCCGAGGGTGACTGGACCTCCCATATCGGCGGCGGCAAGTCGCTCTTCGTCAATGCCGCGACCTGGGGCCTCGTCGTCACCGGCAAGCTTACCTCCACCGTCAACGACCGCGGCCTCTCCGCAGCACTCACCCGCCTCATCGCCCGCGCCGGCGAGCCGGTCATCCGCCGCGGCGTCGACATGGCGATGCGCATGATGGGCGAGCAGTTCGTCACCGGCGAGACCATCGAGGAGGCGCTGAAGCGCTCCAAGCCCCTGGAAGCCCGCGGTTTCCGCTATTCCTACGACATGCTCGGTGAAGCCGCCACCACCTCGGCCGATGCCGAGCGCTACTACCGCGACTATGAGAACGCCATCCACGCCATCGGCAAGGCCTCTGGCGGCCGCGGCATCTATGAAGGCCCCGGCATCTCCATCAAGCTCTCGGCGCTCCACCCGCGCTACAGCCGCACGCAGACCGCCCGCGTCATGGGCGAACTGCTGCCGAAGGTGGTGAAGCTCGCGGCGCTGGCCAAGAGCTACGACATCGGCCTCAACATCGACGCCGAGGAAGCCGACCGGCTGGAACTGTCGCTCGACCTCTTGGAAAGCCTGTGCTTCGACGAGGCGCTGACGGGCTGGAACGGCCTCGGCTTCGTCGTACAGGCCTATGGCAAGCGCTGCCCCTTCGTGCTCGATTTCATCATCGACCTCGCCCGCCGCTCCGGCCGCCGCGTCATGGTGCGCCTCGTCAAGGGCGCCTATTGGGACGCCGAGATCAAGCGCGCCCAGCTCGAGGGTCTCGAAGGCTTCCCGGTCTATACCCGCAAGATCTACACCGACGTCGCCTATGTCGCCTGCGCCCGCAAGCTGCTGGCGGCACCCGATGCGATCTTCCCGCAGTTCGCCACGCACAATGCCCAGAGCCTCGCTACCATCTACCAGCTCGCCGGCCCGGATTTCGCCGTCGGCAAGTATGAGTTCCAGTGCCTGCACGGCATGGGCGAGCCGCTCTATGACGAGGTCGTCGGCAAGGACAAGCTCGACCGGCCCTGCCGCATCTATGCGCCCGTCGGCACCCATGAGACGCTGCTCGCCTATCTCGTGCGCCGCCTCTTGGAAAACGGCGCGAACTCCTCCTTCGTCAACCGCATCTCCGACCCCAAGGTCTCGGTGGAATCGCTGATCGCCGACCCGGTCGAGATCGTCGCCGCCATGCCCGTCGTCGGCGCCCAGCATGACCAGATCGCGCTGCCCGATGGCCTGTTCGGCACCTCGCGCAAGAATTCCGCCGGTCTTGACCTGTCGAACGAAGCGACCCTCGTCGAGCTTTCGGCAGAACTTGCCGGCACCGCCGCCAAGCAGTGGCACGCCGCTCCGCTTCTGGCCGATGGCAGCGCCGTCGGTGAAACCCAGGACGTGCTGAACCCCGCCGACCACCGCGATGTCGTCGGCCGCGTCACCGAGGCGAAGGCCGAGGATGCCGCGCGCATCGTCGCCATGGCTGCCGACAATGTCACCAGCTGGTCCGCCGTCTCGCCCGCCGACCGCGCCGCCTGCCTCGACCGCGCCGCCGATATCATGCAGGCCCGCATCGAGCCGCTGATGGGCGTCATCATGCGCGAAGCCGGCAAGTCGGCCGCCAACGCCATCGGCGAAGTGCGCGAAGCCATCGACTTCCTGCGCTACTATGCCGAGCAGGCCCGCCGCACGCTGGGTCCGTCGCACCTGCCGCTCGGCCCGATCGTCTGCATCAGCCCGTGGAACTTCCCGCTTGCCATCTTCACCGGCCAGGTCGCCGCAGCGCTCGTCGCCGGCAATCCGGTCATCGCCAAGCCGGCGGAAGAAACGCCCATCGTCGCCTATGAAAGCGTGAAAATCCTGCACGAGGCCGGCGTTCCCGCCGGTGCGCTGCAATTCACGCCCGGCGGCGGCAGCCTCGGCGCGGCGCTTGTCGGCGCCGACAAGACGGCCGGCGTCATGTTCACCGGCTCGACGGAAGTCGCCCGCCTGATCCAGGCGCAGCTTGCCGAGCGTCTCTCCGCCAATGGCAAGCCGATCCCGCTGATCGCCGAAACCGGCGGCCAGAACGGCATGATCGTCGATTCCTCCGCGCTCGCCGAACAGGTCGTCGCCGACGTCATCGCCTCCTCCTTCGACAGCGCCGGCCAGCGCTGCTCGGCGCTACGCGTACTCTGCCTGCAGGACGACGTCGCCGACCGCACGCTCGCCATGCTGAAGGGCGCTCTTCAGGAACTGACGCTCGGCCGCACCGACAGCCTGAATGTCGACATCGGCCCC
The DNA here is from genome assembly GCF_049199205.1 of Shinella sp. M31. Taxonomy (NCBI): domain Bacteria; kingdom Pseudomonadati; phylum Pseudomonadota; class Alphaproteobacteria; order Hyphomicrobiales; family Rhizobiaceae; genus Shinella; species Shinella sp. M31. Next base: position 7,696 of record NZ_JBLZPH010000073.1, read on the forward strand.
GTCATCACGGGCGAAGCGCGCGACAATATCGTCGGCCATATCGAGCGCATGCGCAGCCTCGGCAACAAGGTTGAGCAACTGCCGCTGCCGGCCGCCGCCCAGCACGGTACCTTCGTCGCGCCGACCATCATCGAGATCAAGAAGCTCGCCGATCTCCAGCGCGAAGTCTTCGGCCCCGTGCTGCATGTCATCCGCTTCCGCCGCGCCGATCTCGACCGGCTGATCGACGATATCAACGCCTCCGGCTACGGCCTGACCTTCGGCCTGCACACGCGCCTCGACGAAACGATCGCGCATGTCACCAGCCGCATCAAGGCGGGCAATCTCTATGTGAACCGCAACATTATCGGCGCGGTGGTCGGCGTGCAGCCCTTCGGCGGACGCGGCCTTTCCGGCACCGGCCCGAAGGCGGGCGGCCCGCTCTATATCGGCCGTCTCGTGCAGAAGGCGCCGGTGCCGCCGCAGCAGGACTCAGTGCATACCGACCAAGCGCTGCGCGACTTCATCTCCTGGCTAGACCGCAAGGGCAAGGCCGCGGAAGGGGAAACCGCCCGCAGCTTCGCCAACCGCTCGGCCCTCGGCCTGGTGCGCGAACTCGCCGGCCCCGTCGGCGAACGCAACCTCTATGCGCTGCACGCGCGTGGTAACGTATTGCTCGTGCCGCAGACGGAAGCCGGCCTGCTGCGCCAGGTCGCCGCCGGCCTCGCGACGGGTAACATGCTTGTCATCGACAATGCCGCCGCGCTGAAGCCCGTGCTTGCCGACCTGCCCGCCTCCGTCGCCGCCCGCCTCACCTGGACGGCGGACTGGGCCAAGGACGGCCCCTTCGCCGGCGCGCTGGTGGAAGGCGATGCGGAGGCGGTGCGCGGTGTCAACCGCAGGATCGCCGCTCTGCCCGGCCCGCTGGTTCTGGTACAGGCCGCCACGACCGAGGAACTGCTGAGCGATCCGGATGCCTATTGCCTCAACTGGCTGCTGGAGGAAGTCTCGACCTCGATCAACACGGCCGCCGCCGGCGGCAATGCCAGCCTGATGGCCATTGGCTGATTGCGAGCCATTCACGTCAAGCAAAGGCCCGCTGACGCGGGCCTTTGCGCGTTTGGCGGAGGGCACGGCACCGTAAAAATCGCCGACACCCCTCCCGCCCCGGCGATGTTGCGATAAGGTGCGCATCGAAACGGGAGAATCTGCATGCATCTTGGAAGACCAATCGCTTTGCGTCCGGCCGGCAGGAGCGCCGCGTGACCGTCACCGATTTCGCGACCCGCACCTATGATCACAATTTCCGGCTCGACCCGATCGTGCGCAGCCTGCTCGATACGGACTTTTACAAGCTGTTGATGCTGCAGATGATCCGGCAGCTCCATCCGGATGTGAACGCGACCTTTTCCCTGATCAACCGCACGAAGAGCGTGCGGCTCGGCGAAATCATCGACGAGGGAGAGCTGCGCGCCCAGCTCGACCATGCCCGCAGCCTGCGCTTCACCAAGAAGGAGCTGATCTGGCTCGCCGGCAACAGCTTTTACGGCCGGGCGCGCATGTTCGGCCCGGATTTCATCGCCTGGCTCGCCGCCTTCCAGCTGCCGGATTACGAGCTTCGCAAGGCTGACGGGCAGTATGAACTGCATTTCGACGGCCCTTGGACCCACACGATGATGTGGGAAATCCCGGCATTGACCATCATCAACGAAATGAAATCGCGCGCCGCCATGCGCGACAAGGGGCGCTTCGCGCTCGATGTGCTCTATGCTCGCGCCAAGGCACGGCTCTGGGAAAAGGTCGAGCGCCTGAGGCTCCTGCCCGATCTCGTGATCTCCGATTTCGGCACGCGTCGCCGGCACGGTTTTTTGTGGCAGCGCTGGTGCGTGGAGGCCCTGAAGGAAGGGCTCGGCGACCGCTTCATCGGCACGTCCAACGTACTGCTCGCCATGGATGCCGATCTCGAGGCGATCGGCACCAATGCGCATGAGCTGCCGATGGTCGCCGCAGCCCTTGCCGAGGATGACGCGGCGCTCGCCCGCGCGCCCTATCAGGTGCTGGAGGAATGGCGCCAGCACTATAACGGCAACCTGCTGATCGCCCTGCCAGACGCCTTCGGCACCACCGCCTTCCTCGCCCATGCGCCGGACTGGCTGGCGGACTGGACGGGTTTCCGTCCGGACAGCGCCCCGCCGATCGAAGGCGGCGAACAGATCATCCGCTGGTGGCAGGAGAAGGGCCGAGACCCGCGCGAAAAACTGCTGATCTTCTCCGACGGCATGGATGTCGATACGATCGAGGAGACCTACCGGCATTTCAACGGCCGCGTGCGCATGAGCTTCGGCTGGGGCACAAATCTCACCAACGATTTCCGCGGCTGCGACCCGGATGGCGGCAACGGCCTCGATCCGATCTCGCTCGTCTGCAAGGTGACGAGCGCCAACGGCCGCCCGGCGGTCAAGCTGTCGGACAATCCGCTGAAGGCGACCGGCGATCCGCACGAGATCGAACGCTATCGCCGCGTCTTCGGCACGGATGTGCAGGAAGCGCGCCCGGTCGAGGTTTAGGACGGGGCGACCTCGCCGGCTGCGGCGATGGTCGCCAAGGCCGAGCGAATGGCCGAGGGCGACGAGGCTTTCGCCAGCGCGCAGGTTGCCGTCGAAAGCGAGCCCACGCGGATCGACTGCCCGCCGCGCGCATTGGCCAGGGCAAACATCGTCTCGTCCGTCAGGTCGTCGCCGATGGTGATCGGCAGGCGGCCGGCAAAGGCGGGCTCTTCGAGATAGGCCGCCACCGCGTCGCCCTTGTCGGCGCGGGCGGGGCGGATTTCGAACACCATCTTGCCCGGCTGCAACACCCAGTCCGGCCCGGCCTCCTCGGCGAAGGACTTCATGATGCCTTCCAGCGCGGTGTCGAACGCAGGTGCCAATCGATAATGCGCGGCCACGGCCGCCCCCTTGTCTTCGATCAGCACGCCCTCCATCCACGCCGTCTGCTCGACCAGACGATGCTTCAGCGAAACGAAAGCCGGCGTCGGCGCGGCAACGGTCACTTGCCCGTCGGCGCTGCGGAATTCGGCGCCGTGCAGACCGGCGATCGGGAAACGGCAGGGCGCAAAGAGCGCATCGGCATAGGGCAGGCTGCGCCCCGTCACCAGCGCGAGCGCCCCTTTGAGACGGTGGGCGACGGCCTGCAGATCGCTGGCGAGAGACAAAGGCACCTGAATGGCATCCGGCGTCGCCGCGAGGTCGAGAAGCGTTCCGTCGATATCGAGAAACAGCGCCCAGCGGTCCGGCTCATCGACCAGGCGGCGCACCAGATGGCGGGTGGCGGCATCCGATGGCCGCAATTTTTCGAGCTCGTCCATCGCCTTGCAAGTAGATCGCGACGAGAGGCTGGCAAGGGCCGGCAGGAACAAGTTTTCGCGCCCCGCATTGTGCCCTTCGCCACACAATCGCAGCAAGGGAGCCGCCATGGGCCATGGGAAAGCACGAGGGAACACCGACAATGACGCCCCCGTCATGCACGGTGCCGACGACCTGCCAACGGTAACCGTCGCCAGCTACAATCTCGAAACGCGCGACAAGCAGGGTTTTATCGGCGACCGCGCCAACAAATCCGCTTTCCGGGACGCAATCGAGGTCTGGCGCGCCCGCATCCGCAAGGGGGGCGACGATCCGCTGGGCGAGATTGCGACCGGCTCGCTTTCCAAGAAAGACATCGACGCGCTGCTGAAGAACGATAAAACCGAGGCAGCCGCACTGGTACGCGCGGCGATCGACGATTTCGCCGCAGCATTCGCCGATGTGCTGATGCGCTATCTAAAGGAAGAGACATGGAAAGGCACGGAACGGATCGCCGTCGGCGGCGGGTTCAAGGACAGCACGGCCGGCCTGATGGCAATCGCCCGCGCCCAGCTGCTGCTGAAGGCCGAGGGCGTCAAAGTCGCGCTGGCACCGATCGCCCATCATCCGGATGAAGCAGGCCTCATCGGCGCCGTCCATCTCATCCCCTCCTGGATGCTGAAGGGGCATGACGCGATCCTGGCCGTGGATATCGGCGGCACGAACATTCGCGCCGGCGTCGTCAAGCTGAACCTCGACGATGCGAAGGATTTCGGCAAGGCCAAGGTCTGGAAATCGGAGCTGTGGCGCCATGCCGACGACGAGCCGAAGCGCACCGCGACCATCCAATATCTCGTCGGTATGCTCGAGACGCTGATCGGCAAGGCGAAGAAGGCGAAGCTCGCGCTCGCCCCGGTCATCGGCATCGGCTGCCCCGGCATCATCGCGTCGGATGGATCGATTGCGCGTGGCGGCCAGAACCTGCCGGGCGGCAACTGGGAAAGCACGCATTTCAACCTGCCGGAGGCGCTGCGCAAGGCAATCCCCGAGATCGACGATCAGCCGACCTTCGTCATCATGCACAACGATGCCGTGGTTCAGGGCCTCTCGGAAGTGCCGCGCATGGCCGATTGCAAGGCCTGGGCCGCCGTAACCATCGGCACCGGCCTCGGCAATGTCAGCTTCGTCAACAAGAAGGACTGACGTCGAAAGAAGGATATGAAAAAGCCGCCCGAAGGCGGCTTTTTCGTTCAGTTCAGCGTGGACCATTCCTGACGCACCGTATCCGCGTCCTTGTTGAGATGCACATGGGCATCGACGTGATCGACCCAGTCCAGCGGGATGAGATGGTGCTTGCCATCCTCGGAATCGCTCCGGGTCAGCTTGATACGGCTTTCGCCCTCCATATGGTCGACGGTGCCGACAGAGCGGCCATCGGCAGCGCGCACTTCCATATGTTCGCGAATTTCATTTGCAGCGACCATTGTCGTTCTCCTTTGATGAACTTGCCGCAGAAGAACGGCCAACCCCATCCAAGGTTCCGGAATCGCGCATTTCGGGACATTGACGCAACCTATGGCAAGCCTTCCAAGCTCGCTCAACGCCTTTCCGACGGTCAGACAGCTGTTCCCTCGGGAACACGGTGAGCCCCCGGCTTGTGAGCAGATGCAGTCACGGCGGGAATGAGCCCGCCACCAAACTGCGGCGGCCCGACCTCCAATGTTTACGCAGCACTTTCGAGCATCCGCGCTGCGGATGGCGACCGTCGCTTTTGTCCGAAACACAAATCATGGGTGAGCAAAATGCCAACGAAATACGGAACGGACGCATCGGAAACGCTGACCGGCGGCCTCGACCAGGATTACATCTACGGCCAGGGCGGCCATGACAAGATCTACGGCCTGTTCGCCCGCGACAACCTGTCGGGCGGCACCGGCAATGACACGCTCAGCGGCGGATTCCAGGACGATACGCTCTATGGCGATCTTGGCAACGACGCGCTATCGGGCGGCCAGGGCGACGACACTCTTTCGGGCGGCGCTGGTGCCGATACGATGTCGGGCGGGCTGGGCGACGACCATTTCACCGATTACTCCATCGGCGATTGGAAGGGTGACGTCGTCGATGGCGGGCTGGGCACGGATACGGTCGACATCAACCTGCAATACAACACGACCGGCATCAAATTCACGGTGCAGGATCCGACCAAGTCGGTCGGCATGTTCGGCTTCAACGTCAAGAACATCGAGCAATACTGGGTCACGGCCACCAATTTTGCCGACACGCTGACCGGCGGCCAATGGAACGACCGCTTCTACGGGCAGGACGGGAATGACATATTGTCCGGCAACGGCGGCAACGACACACTCGATGGCGGCGCCGGCAAGGACACGCTCTCGGGCGGCCAGGGTGACGACTATCTCTATGGCCGCGACGGCGACGACAAGCTCGACGGCGGCTATGGCGACGACGACCTGCAGGGCGGCGCCGGCAACGACACCCTCATCGGCGGCAATGGCGACGATGCGCTCTACGGCGAGGACGGCAACGATGTGCTCTCCGGCGGAAACGGCGACGACTATCTCTGGGCCGGCGAAGGCAACGACACGCTGAACGGCGGCGCGGGTGAGGACTACATCATCACCGGCAGCGGCAAGAACACGGTGAATGCCGCCGACGGCGACGACGAAATCCTGATCACTCTGGGGGATGGCGCCGACAAGATCGACGGTGGTGCCGGCATCGACGAGATCGAGATCCGCAACATCTCGGGCAACTTCACCGCCAAGGCCTCGACGGTCGTCAACACGCTCGCCGACGGCACGACCATCGTCAATGTCGAGAATTACGATCTCTACGGCACGAACGATAAGAACACGATCGTTACGCTGGGCGGCAACGACCACATCGTCACCTATGACGGCGATGACACGGTCAAGGCCGGCGCGGGCGACGATTCCATCGACGGCGGTGCTGGCAACGACAAGCTCTATGGCGAGGCGGGCAACGACACGATCTTCGCCGGCTCCGGCAAGGACGCGATCGACGGCGGTTCGGGCACCGACACGGTTTACATCGACGTCTACAGCTACCAAACGATCAACTACACCTTCGACGTCGTCAACGGCAAGGGAACGCTGTCGAACGGCACCTATGCGCAGAACACCGAGATCTTCAACGTCTTCACCTCCGCCTATGGCGACGACGTCCTCAAGGCCGGCAATGCCAAGAGCGTCTGGTTCAAGTCCTACAGCGGCAATGACCAGCTCTACGGCAGCGTCGGCGACGACCTGCTCGACAGCGGTCTCGGCAACGACAAGATCGTCGCCGGCAAGGGTGACGACGTGCTCTACGACCTCGGCGGCAACAACAACCTGTCGGCCGGCGACGGTGACGACGAGGTGCATCTGTCGATCTTCGAGGCCCATGCCGGCGGGGACACGACAACGCTCGATCTCGGCGCGGGCAACGACAGCGTGGAGTTCAACGCGGGCCTCGGCTACACCTTCGGGAAGCTCAATGCCGACGGCGGCACCGGCACCGACCTCGCCATCATCGACCGCAACGAAACCACCAAGGCCCTCACCTTCACGCTGAGCGCCAATGCGACCGTCATCAACGGCGATGTCACGCTGAAGAATTTCGAGCGCATTGACATCACCGGCGGCTCCGGCGCCGACAAGTTCACCGGCGGCAACCTGTCGGACACGCTTGACGGCAACGACGGCAACGACACGCTTGTCGGGCTTGGCGGCGACGACTGGATCTACGGCGGCAACGGCCGCGATACGCTGAAGGGCGGCGACGGTTCCGACACGATCTGGGCAGCCGGTTCCAACGGTGACACGGATGCCGATACCATTGATGCCGGCGCCGGCAACGACTATGTCCACATCAACAGCGGCGACACCGCGATCGGCGGCACCGGTATCGATACGGTCTATGTCGACGTCTCGGCGCTCACGACCGGCGTCAAGTTCACCTTCGGCACCGGCACGGTGAAGGTCAACAGCACCACCACCCTCTCCGGCATGGAAGCGCTCGACTTCACCGGCACGAAGGGCAACGACGTCGTGACCGGCGGCGCCGGCAGCGACACGCTGCGCGGCAATGCGGGCAACGACACGCTCAACGGCGGCGGCGGCGGGGATTTCCTCTATGACGACGCCGGTAACGACACGCTGCTGGGCGGCGCGGGAGACGATTCGTTCACCCGCAACGACTTCGCCGGCAAGGACGTCTTCGACGGCGGCTCCGGCGTCGATACGCTGAGCTTCAACTATTACGGCTATGACGCCTCGGTAAAACTCGACCTGCTCGACAACACGCTGAACGACGGCCTCGCGCGCGGCCTCACGGTCAAGAACATCGAGCGGATCTGGGGCACGAGCCAGGACGACGACATCCGCGGCTCGAATGCCAGCGAATGGATCTCGGGCGGCGGCAAGGACGACATACTGCAGGGCCGCGGCGGCGACGATACGCTGATCGGCGGCTCCGGCGGCGACCTCCTCAACGGCGGTTCCGGCAAGGATATATTCCAGTTCAACTATATCACCGACGGCGGCGACCAGATCACCGATTTCAAACGCGGTGAGGACAAGATCGCCATCGATGGCGACAGCTTCGGTCTCAAAGCGGGGGCGGCAATCAAGCTCGTGCTCGCCAACGACGCCGTCTTCACGACCTCAGGCCCGACCTTCCTCTATGAGCAGGATACGCACCGGCTCTGGTTCGACGCCGACGGCAAGGGCGGCGACAACGAATCCGTCCTGCTCGCGACCCTGGACAACGTGACGACCCTCTCCGCCAGCGATTTCCTTCTGGTCTGATCGCAGCGCATTGCCAACCCGCTGATTACGCTTTGCGCTCTTCGAACGCGTGCTGCCGAGCAGGACGCGTTCGAGTGTTTCAGCAGAAGACATCGGTCAAAGGCATTGTGGTATTCTAAAAACCGCGATTATCTCGCATTCCACCATCCAAGCTGGATTATGTTGGATGATGGGGAATGGTGGGCCCGGAGGGACTCGAACCCCCAACCAAGCGGTTATGAGCCGCCGGCTCTAACCATTGAGCTACAGGCCCGGTCCGGCAGTTTGCCGGGGCCGTCGGTCAATGGCGGCCGACGGTGGAAAATCGTCTAGACGAAATCGGGCTTCCTCACAAGCGCTGCCGTATTCTCTACACAATGACAGGAGAAGAACGGTGCAAGGGACACAACTATCAGGAGATATTCCAATATGGCCCACGGAATCCTCGGCCGCCGCACCGGCGCCGGCCTTGTCGCACTCTCGCTTGCTCTCGCTGCCGCCCTGCCCCTTGCCGCGAAGGCGGAAGACAGTGCCAAGCCGCGCGAAGCGACGATCGTCGTGACCGGCGAAGGTTCGGCCGAGGTCGCGCCCGACATGGCGCTGATCGATCTCGGCGTCGTCAAGGATGCCAAGACCGCCCGCGAGGCGCTCGATGCCAACAACAAGGCCATGGCCGAGATCCTCGCCGCCCTGAAGGAAGCCGGCATCGCGGAACGCGACCTGCAGACGTCTGGCTTCATGATCAACCCGCAGTACCAGTATCCGCAGAGCTCGACGGGTGAAAATCCGCCCCCGGTCCTGACCGGCTTCCAGGTCACCAATACGGTGACGCTGCGCGTGCGCGATCTTTCCAAGCTTGGCGAGATCATGGACAAGGCCGTGACGCTCGGCGCCAACCAGGGCGGCGGTATCCGCTTCACCAACGACAAGCCGGAAACGGCCGTCAGCGCGGCGCGCAAGAAGGCCGTCGAGAATGCCATGGCCAAGGCCAAGGAACTGACCGATGCCGCGGGCGTCGGCCTTGGCCGCGTTCTGGAGATCTCGGAAACGAGCTACCGCGCCGAGCCCATGCCAATGATGCGCGCCATGGCCAAGGACTATGCTGCCGAAGGCGGCGCCGTTCCGCTCGCCACCGGCGAAAACAGCTACTCCGTCGTCGTCAACGTGACCTTCGCTCTCGGCAAATAAGCGGCACAAACGGACTGCATGACAAGGGCCGGGAAACCGGCCCTTTTTGTTTGCAGGGTAAACTGCCAGCGCATGCCGCAAAATGCAGGCGATCCACCGACTTTCCGCCCATTTGAACGGTCAGTTATCGCCCGATATCCGTCTTCCCGGCGTCCCGTCTGCCAAAAATGCAAAAACCCTCCCGGCTTTCGCCGAGAGGGTGACCGTTCGCCGGCCGGGGGTGACGAGACGAACGGCGTCCGTTCAGGTAGCGGCCGGAAGACCGGCCGGCCCCTTAACGCCAGAGAACCGGGCAGTGACGGTCGTTTGCAAAGACCACGCGGCTATAGTCACCACGCCGGAAGCCTTCGACGACGACCTTGCGGCGATCCACCGCGACGACCTGGGCGCGACGCAGGCCAAGATCACGGGCCTTCGCTACCGCGAAGCCGAGGGAGCAGCGGCCGCCGCGATCCCAGTCGCGCGGGCGATCCCAGCGCTCGCGACGGTCCCAGCGGCCACGGCGGTCCCAGCGATCCTCCCGGTCCCAACCGCCACGGCCATAGTCCTGAATTTCGAGGAATCCGTTGCGGTAGCCGACCTGCTCGATCGAGAGGTTGATGTCGGCAGCGGATGCAGCCGGAGCAGCGGCGGTCAGGGCGCCGAGGCCGAGAAGGGCGGCGAGCATGGTCTTTTTCAGAAAGGTCGTCATCGAAGTGTCTCCTGTGTGCTCTGCCCAGGCCTTGCGTCGGGCGATTGAGGAGACATTAGAGCCGCGTGCCTGAACGCAGCCCGAAGCGGCCGTTCAGCCTGCGTTCAACTTCATGAACCGGTAAAGAAGGCCATGCGGGTGATGACCCCCTCTTCCAGCTCAAGCAACAGGATCTTTTCCCTGGAATAATTGCCGCCGGCCGAGGCACCGCGGGCGGTAAGACGGATGGCGAGATTGTTGCCGAGCGCGTCGCTCATCACCAGGGCATCCTGGTAGGTTTCGTCATGGGCTGCAAAATGCCGGGCAAGGCGGTCGCGCAGGGCTTCGCGCCCATTGTCGTTGCCATCGCCGATCCCGGAAAGCACGACGTCCTCATTCACCTTGGCGGCGAGGGAGGCAAAATCGCGGGCGTTCAGCGCCTCGATCACGGCATGGGTGATGCTTTCGGTATTCGCCATGGGGGCCTCCTTTTCCTGGTCGCCGCAGCAACGGTTCACGCGCAGATCGGTTCCGTCAAGAACCGAGATGCAGGACGATTTCGCGGCGATGCGGCCGGTCGCGATGTTCGAAGAGATAAAGGCCCTGCCAGGTGCCGAGCGCCAGCCGGCCGCCCATCACCGGAATGCCAATGGAGACCTGGGTGAGCGCTGCCTTGATATGGGCTGGCATGTCGTCCGGGCCTTCCAGCGTGTGCACGATCCAGCGCATGCTCGGGTCGTCGGACGGCGGCACGAGGCGGCGGAAGAACTGATCGAGATCGCGCCGGACGTCCGGATCGGCATTTTCCTGGATGAGCAGCGAGCAGGAGGTGTGGCGCACAAAGAGGGTGAGCAGGCCCGTTTCCAGGCCTGCATCCCGCACGAATGTCTCGGCCTCGCCGGTGAACTCGTAGAGCCCCTGCCCGCGGGTCGGAAGCGTCAGGATGGTCTGCGGCATCCGTGCCTCAGCCGATCGCCCAGAACAGGCCGCCGCCGACCACGATGAAGGCGAGGATCAGGCCCATGAAGCGGGCAAGCCCCATATTCGTATCCGTCGTATCGCCGACGATGGCATAATAGAAATCGATCATGGCAAGATCCTTCTTCCGGTAGGCTCCGTGATAGCCGACCTGCGCCGGCCTCACAACTCGACGATGGCCTGGAAGCCGCCATAGATCATGCGCTTGCCATCGAAGACATCCTTCCAATCGTCGCCCTTCAGCCGCTCGTCGGCCATCACCTTGGCAACGATTTCGTCACGTTTTTCGCGGGATTCATAGGTGACCCAAGAGAAGATCACGATCTCCTCCTCCTTCGCCTGTACGGCGCGCGGAAACGAGGTGAGCTCGCCATAGGGCACGTCGTCACCGATGCATTCGACATAATCGATTGCGCCGTGTTCCTTCCAGACGGCACCGGCAGTGCGCGCCATCGACTTGTAGGCCTCGATATTGGCCTTCGGCACGGCGAGCAGAAATCCATCCACATAGGTCATGATCGTCTCCTCCTTCGGTTTAAGACCTTCAGAGGACGTGGGGCGCCGCGCCGATCCGACAAGGGGGAAAAGATTTTTCCGGTCGGCGCATCTATTGACAACCAAGAGATATTCCAACGAGTAATACAACTCTAAAGGCATGCATTCATGGTGCGGACATGGCTTTCCCTGTTTCAGAAGACAAAATCGATGCGGCAGAAACGGCGTTGGAACGCCTCTTGCCCGCGCCTCTTAGGGCACATCTGAAAAATCAAAACGGTGGGGATATCGTCGCTGCGGATGACGATTGGATCCTTCATCCCGTGCGTGACGACTCTGATCGCAAGCGCCTTGCCAGAACGGCAAACGACATCGTGCGCGAAACCGAGACGGCACGCAAGGATAGTAGTTTTCCGGCTGGCGGCATCGCCATAGCGTCGAACGGAACAGGAGACCGGCTGGTCTTGCTTCCTCAATCAAACGCAATTTTTCATTGGAACCATCAAACGCGAACCGTGGCAGAGGTGACCGTCGAATGGGGCATGGCGTAACCCCGCCCCCTCTAGCGCCAACGTCGAACGGCGGCAGCTAAGCCCATCTACCAGGAGCCGCAATTCCGGAGCTGGCGCGAGTAATTGGAAGCCATGTTCGCGGCCCGCTTGGCACCGGCCTTCGCCGTGGCGCTCCAGTTGCCGCGCGAATAGCCGCCGTGGCCGTGGTAATAAGCGATGTAGAGCCGGTAGGTGTCGTTGAGCGCGATGCCGTTCTTGCGGTTGCTCTCGGCGTGGTACCAGGCGATGAAGCGGATCGCATCCTTGAAATCGGTGCGCTTGGCCATCCAGCGGCCCGTCACGCGCTTGTAGCTCGCCCAGGTTCCATCGAGTGCCTGGGAGAAACCGAGTGCGGTCGACTGGCGCTTCCACGGAATGAAGCCGAGAAGTTTGGTGCGCGGCGGGCGGGCATTATGGCGGAAGCCGGATTCGGTGTAGATCGTCGCCATCAGCACGGCAACGGGAACGCCGTATTCGCGCTCGGCACTGTAGGCGGCTCGCCGCCAGTTATCCCAAAGGCCGTCGCGCTGCTCAAAAATGGCGCAGGCGTTCTGCGTCTGTCGTGGAACGGACGCACAGCCGGCGAGCAGCAGGAGGACGACGATCAATACGCAACGCATCGCTAATCCTCGAAAATTTCCGGATATTTATAATTGGTAAATCTTAAGGATTGGTTTTGATTCAACTGCGGTTCATTGCCTTCCATTCATGGCCGTGATCCGCCCATCAAATATGCAAATGCATTATTTTGTTGCGCTTTTTGCCCTCTGGGCCTAATCAATCTGCAGCACGCCGGGCCTTCGCGCATGATTGTTCCGGAGCGTGATTTGCCCCTCCCCACCGGATTTCGCCTTCGCGCCATCCGGGCGCGGGCTGGTTTGCGACCGGGCCTTTCCAAGGCCCCAAGTTCAGGAGAACGCCCATGAAGAAACCTCTTTTCGCCGTTGCCGCCCTTGCCGCATCCGTCGCTTTCGCGCCGCTGGCGCATGCCGATATCGTCATCGGCCTCATCGCGCCGCTGACCGGCCCGGTTGCCGCCTATGGCGACCAGGTCAAGAACGGCGCGGAAGCAGCCGTCGAGAACATCAACAAGAATGGCGGCATCCTCGGCGAACAGGTCGTGCTGAAGCTGACCGACGATGCCGGTGAGCCCAAGCAGGGCGTTTCGGCCGCCAACCAGATCGTCGGCGAAGGCATCCGCTTCGTCGTCGGCCCGGTCACCTCGGGCGTCGCCATCCCGGCCTCCGACGTCCTGGCCGAAAACGGCATCCTGATGGTCACCCCAACCGCCACGGCACCGGACCTCACGGCCCGCGGCCTGACCAACGTTCTGCGCACCTGCGGCCGCGACGACCAGCAGGCGGAAGTCGCCGCTGCCTATGTTCTGGAAAAGCTGAAGGACAAGAAGGTCGCCGTCATCCATGACAAGGGCGCCTACGGCAAGGGTCTGGCGGATGCCTTCAAGGCCGCGATCAACAAGGGCGGCATCACCGAGGCGCTCTACGATTCCATCACGCCCGGCGAGAAGGATTTCAGCGCGCTGCTCACCCGCCTCAAGGCTGACGGCGTCGAAGTCATCTATTTCGGCGGCTACCACCCGGAAGGCGGCCTGCTTGCCCGCCAGCTGAAGGATCTCTCGATCAACGCCACGATTATCGGCGGTGAAGGCCTCTCCAACAGCGAATACTGGGCAATCGGCAACGAAGCCGCGGCCGGCACGCTGTTCACCAACGCGTCGGACGCGCTGAAGAACCCCGATTCCTCAGCCGCCGTTGCCGTGCTCAAGGAAAAGGGCGTGCCCCCGGAAGCCTTCACGCTCAACGCCTATGCCGCCGTCGAAGTTCTGAAGGCCGGCATCGAGAAGGCCGGCAGCGCAGAAGACGCCGCTGCCGTCACGGCAGCCCTGAAGTCGGGCGAACCGATCGCGACCGCCATCGGCAAGCTCACCTATGGCGAAAACGGCGACCTCACCTCGCAGAGCTTCTCGCTCTTCAAGTGGGAAGACGGCAAGATCGTCGCCGCCGAATAAGGTTTTTGCGCTTTGGAAATACGGACGCCGGGGTGAGAGCCCCGGCGTTTTTGTTTGCGCGGATGCGACCGCCCCTCACCGCCCCGCGCGAAACTTCTCCTTCAGCCGCGCGATATCCGCAGCGCTCCAGTCCGTCACGCCGGTCACCGCGATCCACGGCTCGACATAGTGCTCGCCGGCATAGACATGGCCGAGCCCCATGGGCGTCGTCGTCGCCATGGCGAGATCGAGCGTTAGCTGGAGGAAGGTGACGACGGGATACCACTGGAAATCCGGCGAGACATCCGGCCCGCGCGGCGCGGCCATCCAGGCGGGCTGGCGATAGAAAGCGTAGGGATCGTAGAAGACGATCGGATCGCTGGCATATTGCAGATAGACGACGCGCATCGGCCCCCAATGGTCGCCCGCTTCCGGCAACGCATTGCGCTGGCTGGTGAAACGCACATAAGAACCGTCGCGGAAGCGCGGAAGCCAGGCCGGCGTGCCGGGATTGCGGTCCGCTGTCATCTTGCGCCAGATACGGCTTGGGAATGGCGGGCCGGCCCAGAGGGCGCCTTGATAGGGATCGCCGATCACCTCGAACAATTCCGCCGATTGCTCCGAGGACAAGGCGCCGAGGCTGAGGCCGTAAAGGTAGAGTTTGGGCCGGCTTTCCTTCGGCAGGCTCGTCCAGTGGCCGTAGACGGCGTGGAACAGCGCGCGCGCGGCCTCCGCGCCATAATCCGGCTCGGCGAGCAGCGAGAGCCAGCTCGCCAGATAGGAATACTGGATGGCGACGCTGGCGATATCGCCGTGGTGCAGGTACTCGACCGTATCGATGCCCTCGGGATCGACCCAGCCGGTGCCCGTCGGCATGATGACGATGAGCGTCGAGCGCTCGAAGCCGCCGACGCGGATCAGTTCTTCCAACGCGATCTTCGCCCGTTCCTCCGGCGTCTCGCCGGCATTGAGGCCGGCATAGACGCGCAGCGGCTCCAGCGCCGGCTTGCCGGTGAAATCGGCGATGTCCTTGGCGCTCGGCCCGCTTGCCACATAGGAGCGGCCCATGCGGCCAAGCGCGTCCCAGCGCACCAGCGAGGCGGCGCTGCCGGATTTCCTGGGATCGGTGGGTTCGGCGGTGTCGGGCTCGATCACCTGGTCGAGGCGGCGGAAGGAGGAATCGGCCGTGTGCAGCACGAAGCGCATCAGGAGGCCATCCGCCAAGGTCCAGAACAGCGTCGCCGCCAGTGCCGTGCCGATGACATAGGAGAGCCTGCGCGGCGCTGCCCGGCGCGATGTGCTGGCAAAGAGCTTGACCAGCAGCGTGAAGAAACGGCCAAGGCCGATGAAAACCGTGAAGACGGCAAGCGCGATCAGGCCGACATAGAGGGGATGCGCGGTCTCGATCGGCGGCAGCTTCATCAGCGTGCGGATGGAGTTCTGCCATTCGGCCGTGCGCCACAGGAAGACCAGCACGACGACACCACAGACACCACCCGCCGCCGCTTTCAATCCGAGCCGCACCCGGTCCTTCGGCTCCGGCAGCTCCAGCCAGAACCACAGGAGCGATAACAGCACGCCAAGACCGTAACCGCAGGCCATGGCGACACCGGAGAGCAGGCCCTGGGTGATATAGGTACGCGGCAGGAGGCTCGGCGTCAGCGATGCCGCAAAGAACAGCGTGCCGAGCACGAGACCGGTCGCCGAGAAGGAGAGAAGGAAACGCCAGACCCAATCCCGCAAACCGACCTCCCTTTCGCATCGATAGGCGAACCTTGCACGGCATCCTGGCAGACGCAACATGCACGCGCTTTCATCGCGCAGGCAAAGAAAAGCCCCGCGGCCTTTCGGTGCGGGGCTGTTTTCCTAGCGGCGGATCGCTCAGCTGTCGAGGAACGAACGCAGTTTGCGCGAACGACTCGGGTGCTTCAGCTTGCGCAGCGCCTTCGCTTCGATCTGACGGATACGTTCGCGGGTCACCGAGAACTGCTGGCCGACTTCTTCGAGCGTATGGTCGGTGTTCATGCCGATGCCAAAACGCATGCGCAGCACGCGCTCTTCGCGCGGCGTGAGCGAAGCCAGAACGCGGGTCGTCGTCTCACGCAGGTTCGCCTGGATGGCGGCGTCGATCGGCAGAAGCGCGTTCTTGTCCTCGATAAAGTCGCCCAGGTGGCTGTCTTCTTCGTCGCCGACGGGCGTTTCCAGCGAGATCGGCTCCTTGGCGATCTTGAGGACCTTGCGGACCTTTTCGAGCGGCATGGCGAGCTTCTCGGCCAGTTCTTCCGGGGTCGGCTCGCGGCCGATCTCGTGCAGCATCTGGCGCGAGGTGCGGACGATCTTGTTGATCGTCTCGATCATGTGCACCGGGATGCGGATCGTGCGGGCCTGGTCGGCGATCGAGCGGGTGATCGCCTGACGGATCCACCACGTCGCGTAGGTGGAGAACTTGTAGCCGCGGCGATACTCGAACTTGTCGACCGCCTTCATGAGGCCGATATTGCCTTCCTGGATGAGATCGAGGAACTGAAGGCCACGGTTGGTGTACTTCTTGGCAATCGAGATCACGAGACGGAGGTTGGCTTCCACCATCTCCTTCTTGGCAATGCGCGCTTCGCGCTCGCCCTTCTGCACCATCGAGACGATGCGGCGGAATTCGGCAATCGAAATGCCGGTTTCCGTGGCGAGGTTCTGGATCTCCTGGCGAATGTCGCGGATCGTCGTATTTTCGCTCTTGGCGAATTCCTTCCAGCCGCGGGCAGCCAGATTGGCGATCGACTTCATCCAGTTCGGATCGAGCTCCGCACCGGAATACTGCTCCAGGAACGAATCACGCTTCACGCCGTAGCTCTCAGCGAGACGCAGCAGGCGGCCCTCGTTCTGCATCAGGCGCTTGGAGATGTCGTAGAGCTGCTCGACGAGGCTGTCGACGCGGTTCTGGTTGAGCGACAGCGACTTGACAGCCGTGATCAACTCGTCCTTGAGCTCCTTGTAGCGGCGCTCCTGGGCGGGCGACAGTGTGCCGGTGGCCTGCAGACGGGCTTCCACCTGCTGGTCCTGCAGCTTGCGCAGCTTCTTGTAGGTCTCGGCGATCGTGTCGAGCGTCTCCATGACCTGCGGACGCAGTTCCGCTTCCATGGCGGCGAGCGAGAGGTTCGACTCGTCGTCGTCCTCTTCCTCTTCCTCCGGCGGCAGGCCTTCGCCGCCGACATTGGTGATGTCGTCGTCGTTGGCGGCGCGCGGCCGGCGGTTCTTTTCCTTCTCTTCGGCCGCCTTGCGGTCGGCCTCGATCTTTTCCGGGCTCTGGAACTGCGGGGCAGCCTTCGCCTCGGGACCGGAATAGGTCGTCTCGAGGTCGATGATCTCGCGCAGCAGGGTCTGGCCTTCGTTGAGTTCGTCGCGCCAGATGATGATGGCCTGGAACGTCAGCGGGCTCTCACAGAGGCCGGCGATCATCGTCTCGCGGCCGGCTTCGATGCGCTTGGCGATGGCGATTTCGCCCTCGCGCGACAAAAGCTCCACCGAGCCCATCTCGCGCAGATACATGCGCACCGGATCGTCCGTGCGGTCGGTCGGCTCTTTCTTCTTGGCGGTCGCAAGCGCGGTGCCGCTGGAAGGGGCAAGCTCGCCGCCTTCGCTCTCGTTGTCGTCGTCGCCGCCGTCGTCTTCGCCCGGGGCCGCCTCTTCGGCGTCCTCGTCCTCGATGACGTTGATGCCCATGTCGGAGAGCATGGCCATCGTGTCCTCGATCTGCTCCGAGGTCACTTCCTCGGACGGCAGAACCGAATTCAGCTCGTCCATGGTCACATAGCCGCGCTTCTTGGCGGCCTTGATCATCTTCTTGACGGCATCATCGGAAAGATCGAGAAGAGGGCCGTCGGATGCGCCTTCGCGTTCGTTTTCGACTTCCTCGTTCTCTTTGACCTTTGTCGCCATTTATTTCGTCGCTTTCTTGAGCATCCAGTTTTCAAGCGGTCAGGGTTTCCGCAGCCGAGCGCCCTTCGGCATGCGCAATCGCCTCTCGGCGCTCCTGACCTAACGGATTGACAATTAAATCCTGATTAACCACAGCCCGGCCCGCCGGCTTGTGGACGTGTCGCCAAGGCGACACAATTGACATGACTTCCCGATCCGCCGTACCCATTCCTTCTCAGCCAACAATGGTGATTCCCAGAATTTTCGGTTACGTCAAGCTTTTCCGGCAAAAAAGCCGCAAAAGGCTCCGATTCGGGTTCGCGAACATGAAAGTCGGCGGATCCGGGCGATTGAGCCTTCATGTAGGTGTAAATCGTAAAAAGGCAAGAGCCGTTCCTGGCTCGCTCAGTACACCCATCCACGATGCGATTCGCACGCCAAGGTTTAAAGCAGCCGTTCAGAACGACCGCCCGTCCACCTTGTTGATCGTCAATGTCTCAAGATCGATCGCCGGAATGCAGCGCAGATTGACCGCCGCCATCTTGTTTCCCTTGGGATCGGACCCCTCGCCGTAGGGCGCAATCCCGCACTTGGCACAGAAGTGGTGCTGGATGACATGGCGGTTGAACGTGTAGGTCGAGACGTTCTCCTTCGGTGTAGTCAGCTTGAGGTTTTCCGCCGGCACGAAGGCGAGCAGCCCGCCGCGCCGCCGGCAGAGGGAGCAGTTGCAGTCGAGCCCGCTGTCGAATTCGCCCTCCACCTCGAAGGCGACGTTTCCGCAATGGCAGCTTCCTTCGTACTTCATGCAGTCCTCCCGTTTCTTCGCGCATGGCGTTTACCGCACAATCGCGGCGCATTTTTGCACGCCGAGCGTCAATTCCAATCCATGACGACCTTGCCGGAATTGCCCGAGCGCATCGCCTCGAAGCCGTCCCGGAAGTCGTTTATCCCGATGCGGTGGGTGATGATCGGCGACAGATCGAGCCCGCCCTGCACGAAGGCGATCATCTTGTACCAGGTCTCGAACATTTCCCGGCCGTAGATGCCCTTCAGCGTCAGCATCTTGAAGATCACCTTGTTCCAGTCGATGCCGAAGCCATCGGGCGCGATGCCGAGAATGGCGATCTTGCCGCCGTTGTTCATCGTGTCGATCATCGAGCGAAAGGCAGGCGGTGCGCCGGACATTTCGAGGCCGACATCGAAGCCCTCGGTCATGCCGATCTCGTTCATGACATCCTTCAGGTCCTGGCTGGAGGCATCGACGACATAGTCGATGCCGACCTTGCGGGCGAGATCAAGCCGGATGGGGTTGATATCGGTGATGACGACCTTGCGCGCGCCGGAGCGTTTGGCCACCATCGCGCCCATGATGCCGATCGGCCCCGCGCCGGTGACGAGCACGTCCTCGCCGACGAGATCGAAGGAGAGCGCGGTGTGCACGGCGTTGCCGAACGGGTCGAAGATCGCCGCCACCTCGTCCGGCACGTCATCGGGGATCGGCACGACATTGTATTCGGGAATGCAGACGAACTCGCCGAAGGAGCCCGGCCGGTTGACGCCGACGCCCTTGGTGTAGTGGCAGAGGTGCCCACGCCCGGCGCGGCAGTTGCGGCACTTGCCGCAGACGATATGCCCCTCGCCCGAGACGCGTTCGCCGACCTTGTACTTGGTGACCGACGAGCCGACCTCGGCGATCTCGCCGACGAATTCATGGCCGACGACCATCGGCACCGGAATGGTCTTCTGCGCCCACTGGTCCCAGTTCCAGATATGTACGTCCGTGCCGCAGATTGCCGATTTCTTGACCCGGATCAGCACGTCGTTCGGGCCGACCTCCGGCACCGGCACATTTTCCATCCAAAGCCCGACTTCGGGTTTTGCCTTAACCAGCGCGCGCATCATGTTCGACATGACAAAACCTCCGCAAGGGATTCAGAAGACTCAGGCAATCACGCCCAGTTCACGTCCGACTTCAGCAAAGACGTCTATCGCTTTGCGAACATCCGCCTTGCTGTGCGCCGCCGACATCTGGGTGCGGATGCGCGCCTGGCCGCGCGGCACGACGGGGAAGGAGAAGCCGATGACATAGACGCCCCTGGCCAGCATGCGGCTCGCCATGTCCTGCGCGAGCGTCGCATCGCCGAGCATCACGGGAATGATCGGGTGCCCCTCCCCCGCCAGCGTGAAGCCGAGCTTCGTCATCTCGCTGCGAAACAGATCGGCATTGGCATAGAGCCGCCGGCGCAATGCATCACCATTGTCGATCAGGTCGAAGACCTTCAATGAAGCTGCGGCGATGACCGGGGCGAGCGTGTTGGAAAACAGATAGGGCCGCGAGCGCTGGCGCAGCCATTCGACCACCTCGCGCTTGCCGGACGTGTAGCCGCCCGAGGCGCCGCCGAGCGCCTTGCCGAGCGTGCCGGTGATGATATCGACACGGCCCTCGACGCCGCAATGTTCGGCCGAGCCGCGGCCATGCTTTCCGACGAAGCCCACGGCATGGCTGTCATCGACCATGACCATCGCGCCGTATTTTTCGGCAAGGTCGCAGACGCCGCCGAGATTGGCGATGATGCCGTCCATCGAGAAGACGCCGTCGGTCGCGATCATCTTGAAGCGCGCGCCCTCGGCCTTCTTCAATTCCTCCTCCAGCGCCGCCATGTCGTTGTTGGCATAGCGGAAGCGCTTCGCCTTAGAGAGCCTGACACCGTCGATGATCGAGGCATGGTTCAGCGCGTCGGAGATGATGGCGTCCTCCTCGCCGAGCAGCGTCTCGAAGAGACCGCCGTTTGCATCGAAGCAGGAGGAATAGAGGATCGTATCTTCCAGCCCGAGGAAGGACGAGATGCGCGCCTCGAGCTGCTTATGCTCTTCCTGCGTGCCGCAGATGAAGCGCACGGAGGCCATGCCGTAGCCATAGCGCTCCAGCGCCGCCTTGCCGGCTTCGGCCAGTTCCGCATTGTCGGCGAGGCCGAGATAGTTGTTGGCGCAGAAATTCAGCACCCGTTCGCCCGAGGCCACCGCGATCTCGCCGGCCTGCTTGGAGGTGATGACACGCTCCGATTTATAGAGGCCGGATGATTTCAGGCCGTCGATTTCGGATTGCAGATGGGTGATGAAAGCGGAGGTCATGGCGGGCACTCGCAGATTGCGGAGGGATCGAAAGCTTCAGGCCGTGCGCTGGGCATAGGCGGACAGCAACGGCTCGAAATCCTCCATGGCCGGGAATTTCTCGTAGCTGTGTTCGGCAGGCGTGGCCGCCCAGGCGAGTTTCTCGCTTGTATAGGTCTCGATGAAGGGGCTGTACCAGCTGGTCTCCTCCAGCATGGTCGGTCGCACATTGACGAAGAAATCGATACCCTGCGGCCGGGTAAACATCCAGGTCATGCAATGAGGGCAGAAATGATGCCCCGCCTCCGGGCTCGCACCGGCCACGACCCGCTCGCCCTCGATGACGGCAAAACCTTCCGTCGGAATGGCCGCGCTCAAGGAATAGGCGCTGCCGGACATGCGTTGGCAGCCGGTGCAATGGCAGGCCATGGTGATGAGCGGCGGCGCGCTGATGCGGATTTTCAGGCGCCCGCAACGGCATATGCCATTGAGCGGCAGTTTCGGTCGATGCATGGGCTCGGCTCCCCTTCCGATTGATGCCGGCCTGTCTTTTTGGATCTCAATGCCGGCGAATGGCTCCACGGTGATAGTTCTAGACCATCTCCGGTTCGGATTGAACCGGAGATGGTCTAGATTCTTTTGTTTCCGTTTGTCTTTTCGGGAAAACCGGTTCCCACTTTTCCCGACAAACTCTAGCGCAGCAGAAGCCGGCGTAAAGGGCCGCCGCCTGCCTTTCCGAACTTTCAGCTCCGCTCGCAGGCGATCAGCAGGAACATCGGGCGGTTGAGCTCGATCTGCCATTCCGGATGCGCGGCAAGCTGCGCTTCGCTCGGCCGCCATTCCTCGACATGGCGAATCGTAAAATCGGCGGCGATCAGCGCATTCAGTGTCGTGCCGAGCATTCGGTGATGCTTGACGACGCCTTTGGCGAGCCAGTCCGTCGTGCGCGACCCCTCGACCAGATAGCCATCCACCGGCCAGACCGTGCGCCCGCTGACCTCGACCCAATCCGGCGCCGACGGCGCCATGTAAAGCGGGTGCTCGATGGTGAAGACGAAGGGCGCACCCGGTACGAGGGCCGCATGGATGGTGCGGATGAGCCGGTCGAAATCCGCGATATAGTGAAAGGCGAGCGAGGAATAGGCGAAGTCGAAACCGCCTTCCGGCAGGTCCAGCCGGTCGAGATCGGCAATCTCGTAACGCACGGCCGGCGATTGCGTTTCGGCCCGGGCGCGCGCGATCATGTTTTCCGAAAGGTCGAGACCGAGCACATCAGCCGCGCCCGCCTCCGCCGCATAGCGCGCGAACCAGCCGAAGCCGCAGCCGAGATCGACGATGCGCCTGCCCTTCAAATCCGGCAGCAGGGCACGCACCGACGGCCATTCCGCCGCACCGGCAAGGCCGCGCACGGACCGGGGAAGGCTGCTGTAGCCCTCGAAGAAGGCGGGCTGATCGTAGATATTCTGGGCCATCGGACACTCCCTTTCTTTCAGGCTGCGACATACCCCCGTTCCGCCCACCGGCAAAGTCGTACTTTCTGGCCGGCCACCCTGCGGGGTTGACAGGAACGCCTCCTGGCTATCCGGTGGCACCCACGAAAAGGATGCGGACGATGGCGATACTCGACAGGTTTTCCCAGAAGGGCCGCGTGGCGCTGGTCACCGGCGGCGCACGCGGTCTCGGTTTCGAGATCGCCAAGGCCTTGGCGGAGGCCGGCGGCCATGTTGTCGTGACGGGCCGGACGGGCG